>JAQBQI010000471.1 GCA_028287085.1 Myxococcaceae bacterium | reverse complement strand
GCCGGGGCCGACCTGCCCCCCGAGCACGCGGAGCTCTTCCGCCGGGTGCGGGTGTTCCGCGAGGCGTCGCGGTACCGGCTCGAGCGGGTGACGGTGACCGAGCTGCCGCCCGCGGGCGACGGCCTCGCGCGGCGCCTCGTGCTGGGCGAGGCCCACGCCACGGGGCCCTCGCCCGACGACAACCGCATGGTCGAGAGCCGGCGCGGGCAGCGCCTCGAGCTGGTGCTCCTCGACGGCGCCTGGAAGGTCGACCAGTGGACCGCCACCTCGAACGCCCCGACGCCCGACGCCGGGGGCGCGCGGTGATCCGCCGCGACGGCTCCGACCCCCTCGAGCGCGGCTCGCGGGAGCACTACGACGACGCGGCGTATTACGACCACACGTACGCCCGCCGCGCCGAGGACGTGGCCTTCTACCGCGAGGCCGCGCGCCGCTACGGCTCGCCGGTGCTCGAGCTCGGCGTGGGCAGCGGGCGCGTGGCGATCCCGACGGCGCTCGACGGCGCCGAGGTGATCGGGCTCGACCTCAACGCCGCGATGCTGGCCCGCGCGCGCGAGACCGCCCGCGCCAAGGGCGTGCCCCGCGGGCGCCTCTCGCTGCGGCGCGGCGACATGCGGCGCTTCAAGCTCGGGCGCACCTTCCCGCTCATCACGGCGCCCTTCAACGCGCTGCTGCACCTCTACGAGCCCGACGAGATCGCCGCGTGCTTCCGCTGCGTGCGCGAGCACCTCGCGCCCGGCGGCCGCTTCGTGTTCGACATCCGCGTGCCGTCGCCGGCCGAGCTCGCGCGCGACCCCGAGCGCACCTACGTCGGCCGTCCCGTCAAGCACCCCACGCTCGGCGTGAAGGTCCGTTACACCGAGCGCTTTCGGTACGACCCGCTCAAGCAGGTGCAGCACGTCACCATCCGCTTCGAGCCGCAGGACGGCGCCCCCGCGCACGAGACCCTGCTCACCCAGCGGCAGATCTTCCCCAACGAGCTGCGCGCGCTGCTCGCCCTCGGCGGGCTGCGCCTCGCCCGGCGCCTCGGCACCTTCGGCGGCCTCCCCCTCGGACCCGACGACGCCGAGCAGATCGTCGAGGCCGTGGCCCTGTGAGCGACGCGCCCGACGCCCTCGCGGAGCTGGCCGTGGGCGTCGAGGCGGGCGCGGTGACCTTCGCGGTGCGGGCGCAGCCGCGGTCGTCGCGCGAGGCCATCGAGGGCGTGCGCGAGGGCGCGCTGCGGGTGGCGCTGACGGCGCCGCCGGTCGAGGGCGAGGCCAACGCCGCGCTGGTCGCGCTGCTGGCGAAGGCGCTCGGGCTGCCGAAGCGCGAGGTTGTGGTGGTTGCAGGAGCGGCCAACCGCAGCAAGCGCGTGCGGGCCGCGGGGCTCACGGCCGCCGAGCTGCGGGCGCGCCTCGCGGCGGCGATCAAGCCGCCGAAGTAGGGCTGGCGCGGGGTCAGTGCTTGAAGAAGGTGCGGATGCCCGAGAGGCCTTCGCAGAAGAGGATCGCGCAGCTGCGGCGCTGCTCCTGCTTCATGCGGTTGCAGAGGGCGCCGAGGTCGTCGTCGGCGTCGATGACCGTGCCCTCGGCGGGCTGGCTCGAGCGCTCGTCGTAGCGACAGTCGTCGAGGGCGATCCAGCGTCCGCGGAAGCTACGGTTCGAACAGATTTCCGACCAGGAGAGCCGAGCCAATGGACTTGTGCCCATGTCAGATGACTACGTCCTCAAGATCCCGGCCGCTGCGTCGCGGGGGGATTGCCTCGATGCACCGCGCACTGCGCGCGGTGGAGGCGACGGCGCCGCCGAGGGGGAGACCGGTGGCTCAACCATCGATGCGCATCCCAGGCGCGCAGAGGTGTTTGAACCGTTCATTCGTCTCGGGGCCTCGAAGGTGACGGTGCCGTGGCGTGATGTTTTCGTGACCGCGAAGTCACCACTCGCATGCGCCGGAAGGGACCATGATCCTGTTCCTGGCGTGACGCAAGCGCGCAGCCGGGAGAGTGCGCGCGCGTCGCGGAGTGAAGGAGGGAGGGTGCGCTTCAGGGAGCGGCGCAGGCGGTGCCGAAGTGGTCGGACGCGCTCACGCGACAGCCCGCCGAGCGCAGCGTGCGGAACAGCGACTGCGCCTGCGCGCAGCGGCCGTTGATGATGAGGTCGTCGATGCTCGACTCGCGCCCGCAGGGCGTCGACGGGCGGCGGATGACCTGCGGCGGCGTGGGCTGGATGCTCGGCGTGTTGGGGTTGGGCATCGGCTGGATGTCGTTGCCGTTGTTGGGCGCGGGCACCGGCTGGATGCTCGGGACGTTGGGCGTCGGGATCGGCTGGATCGTGTTGCTGGGGACGGTGTTCTGCACCGGCGGCGTCGGCTGCGTGCCGATCGGCTGCGTCGTCGGAGTCGTCGGGGTCGTGGTGGTGTTCGTGGTGGTGTTGGTGGGCGCGGGGTCGTTGCGGCCGGAGAGCGCGAAGGCCGCGACGCCGCCGACGATGACCACGAGCGCGACGACGCCAGCGATGACCTTGCCGCTGCCGCCGCCGCTGGGGCGCTGCTGGGGCATCGCGGCGTAGCCGCCGGGCTGCGAGCCGTAGCCGCCCTGCTGCGAGGCGTAGGGGTTGGGCTGCGAGCCGTAGCCCTGGCCCGAGCCGGGGACGAAGCCCGGGTTGGACGGCGGCGGCTGCACGGGGTTGAAGCCCGCGTTGGACGGCGCCGGGGTGTAGCCCTGGTTGTTGGGCTGCATGAAGTTGGGGTTCGACGACGGGTTGAAGGGCGTCGGGGTCGGGTAGTTGACCGCCATCGTCTGCGGAACCATCGGGCCGCCCGTGTTCTGCTGCGGCCCGGTGTACTGCTGCGGCCCGGTGTACTGCTGGCTCGGGGCCTGGCCGGGGTGCGACGGGTGCTGCGGCACCATCGCCGTCGGCGGAATCTGGCTCTGCTGGTTGGAGTGACCCTGGTTGGTCGAGACCGCCCAGTCGGCGCCCGCGCCGGTGTCGCCGGTGAACTCCTTGAGGAAGTCGATGACGCCCTGCGGGCGCTGCGCCGACTCCTTGGAGAGGGCGCGCATCACGGCGGCCTTGTGGCGCGGCAGGATGGTGGCGCCGTTGGCGTGCATCTCGAAGGGCACCGGCGGCGCCGTGAGGTGCTTGGTCGCCCACTCCCACGGGGTGCTCGCCACGAAGGGCAGGTGCCCGGTGAGCATCTCGTAGACGACGATGGCGAGGGAGTAGACGTCGCTGGTCGCGCGCAGGGGCTGCCCCGTGAACTGCTCGGGCGACATGTACGGCGGCGTGCCGAGCACCATACCCTGACGGGTAAGCTTGGCGTCCTGCGCGTCGGAGGACTCGTCGCGCTTGGCGATGCCGAAGTCGAGCACCTTCACGAAGTCTCCCTTGGAGCCCTTCTGGGTGAGGATGATGTTCTCGGGCTTCAGGTCGCGGTGCACGATGCCGTGCTCGTGGGCCTCGGCGAGCGAGCCGCACACCTGCTGGAGGATGTGCTCGATGCGCTGCGGGGCCATCGCGCCGCGGGCGATGCTGTGCGCGAGGCTCTCGCCCTGGATGAACTCCATGGCGACGAAGAGCTTGCCGCCCGGGAGCTCTCCGGACTCGTAGAACTTGATGGTGTTGGGGTGGTCGAGCAGCGAGACGGTGCCCGCCTCGCGGTGGAAGCGCGCCACGATCTGCGGGTCGCCCGCGAGGTCGGGCTGGAGCGTCTTGATCGCCACCGGGCGCACGCGGTCGCCGAGCTTCTGCTCGCCGAGGTACACCTTGCCCATGCCGCCCTCGCCGATGATCTTGACGATCTTGTAGCGGTTTTC
Organism: Myxococcaceae bacterium; assembly: GCA_028287085.1. Lineage (GTDB taxonomy): Bacteria > Myxococcota_A > Polyangia > Polyangiales > SCUS01. The sequence goes on along the minus strand of JAQBQI010000471.1, from coordinate 352 downwards.
GGCGATGTTCTGCCCGATCAGCGGATCGGCGTCGTGCCCCTTGTCGTCCGTCGTGCTCACGCTGTTTGCTCCGTACCGTCGCTCGAGACCCGCCGACACACCCTCGATCGCGCCGCGCTCGAGGGCACCGCGACGACACCCCTGAGAGCGTTACGGCACCGCCGACCTTGGCGCAACCACCGTCCCCGGCGGCCGCGGACATTTCCCGGCCCGCGTCAGGGCCCCGCCGGCGGGAGGATCACCACCCCGCGGAGGGCGCCCGGGGCGTCGGCCGCGACCACGTCGCCGGCCACCGCGACGGCCTCGGTGACGCCCGCCGCGCGCAGCGCGCGTAGCACCGCGTCGCGGCGAC
>JAQBQI010000467.1 GCA_028287085.1 Myxococcaceae bacterium | reverse complement strand
GCGAGCGAGACCACCACCGCCGCCAGCGCCGCGCTTCGCATCGACGCCCGTATAGCCCCGGCGGCCCCCCGCCGCCCAGGCCCGCGCCGGGATCCGCGCCGCTCTTCGCTCACGGATGTTCTCCGGGGCGTCGGAGGGGTACACATCGGCCCCGCCATGTCAGACGACTCCGCCTCGAAGTCCGCGCCGGCCTCCGCCGAACCTCCGCCAGTCGCCCCCGCCCACGGCGCGGCCGCGGGCGAGGTGCACCACGGCCACGCCTCGGGCAGCCTGCTCGGCCTCGCGCTCGGCGCCCTCGGCGTCGTCTACGGCGACGTCGGCACCTCGCCGCTCTACACCATCAAGGAGTGCTTCGCGCCCGGCCACGGCGTCGCGCCCACCCTCGAGAACGTGCTCGGGGTGCTCTCGCTCATCGTCTGGTCGCTCATCCTCGTGGTGGGCGTGAAGTACGTCACGTTCATCCTGCGCGCCGACAACCAGGGCGAGGGCGGGGTGCTCGCCCTCCTCGCGCTCGTCACCACGCGCCAGGACATGAGCGACGGCGACCGCGTGCGCGCCCGCTCGCGCGCCGTGCTCGTCGTGCTCGGCCTCTTCGGCTCGGCCCTCCTCTACGGCGACGGGATCATCACCCCCGCCATCTCCGTGCTCTCCGCGGTCGAGGGCCTGGAGGTCGCCACGACGAGCGTGCACCCCTTCATCCTGCCCATCACGCTGGTGATCCTGGTGGGCCTCTTCCTGATGCAGAAGCGCGGCACCGCGGGCATCGGGCGCATCTTCGGCCCGGCCACGCTCGTGTGGTTCGTCAGCATCGCGGCCTCCGGCGTGCCGTGGATCGCCCGCCGCCCGGAGGTCATCGGCGCGATCAACCCCCTCCACGGGCTGCGCTTCTTCCAGGCGCACGGGCTGCACGGCTTCCTGCTGCTGGGCTCGGTGGTGCTGTGCATCACGGGCGGCGAGGCCCTCTACGCCGACATGGGCCACTTCGGCCGCAAGCCCATCCGCTGGGCCTGGTACGCGGTGGTCTTCCCGGCGCTGCTGCTCAACTACCTCGGGCAGGGCGCGGTGCTGCTCGAGCGCGGCGAGGCCGTGCGGGCCAACCCCTTCTTCGGGCTGCTCTCGGGCTGGCTCGTCTACCCGATGGTCGCGGTGGCCACGGTCGCCACGGTGGTCGCCTCGCAGGCCCTCATCTCGGGCGCCTTCTCGCTCACGCAGCAGGCCGTGCAGCTCGGGTACTGCCCGCGCGTGACCATCGTGCACACCTCGGGCTCGGCCGAGGGCCAGATCTACATCCCCGAGGTCAACCGCATCCTGATGGTGTCGTGCCTCGCGCTGGTGCTGGCCTTCCGCGAGTCGTCGCACCTCGCCGCGGCCTACGGCATCGCGCTCACGATCACGATGACCATCACGTCGATCCTGTTCTTCCAGCTCACGGGGCAGTGGAAGTGGGCGATGTGGAAGCGCGTCTCGCTGCTGGTGCTCTTCCTCGTGCTCGACCTGGCCTTCTTCGGGGCCAACGTCGTGAAGGTGGTGCGGGGAGGGTGGTTCCCGCTGGCGATCGCGTCGGCGGTCTTCGTGGTGATGACGACGTGGAAGAAGGGCCGGCGCACGCTCGGCCGCCACATCATCGCCAACACGCTGCCGACCGAGCTCTTCCTGAGCGACGTCGAGAACACGAAGCCCTACCGGGTGAAGGGCACGGCGGTGTTCATGACCTCGAACCCCGACGGCGCGCCGCCCGTTCTCTTGCACCACTTCAAGCACAACAAGGTGCTGCACGAGCAGGTGATCCTCTTGTCGGTGCAGACGAAGCACGTGCCCGAGGTGCCCGCCTCGAAGCGCATCACCGTCAAGGAGCTCGGCCAGGGCTTCTGGCAGGTGACGGCCACCTACGGCTTCATGGAGACGCCCAACGTCATCGAGTGCCTGACGCTCTGTAGCGAGCGGGGCCTGCCCGTCGACCCGCAGGCGGCGAGCTTCTACCTGGGCCGCGAGACGCTGCTCACCTCCGGCCGATCGAACATGGCCCAGTGGCGCAAGGTGCTGTTCGCGATCCTGTCGCGCAACGCGCGGCCGGCGAACATGTTCTTCAACATTCCCCCCAACCGGGTCGTCGAGCTCGGCACGCAGATCGAGCTGTAGCGGGGGGAGACATCTCCCCCCCGGTCGCGCTGAAGGTTGACCTCATCTTGGGCACCGCTCTCGCCGACCAAGATGAGGTCGACCGGCGGCCGGTCGCGCGGGGGAGACGTCTCTCACGCCGTCACCAGCCCGAAGAGCCCCCGCAGCCGCGCCTCGTCGGCCCGCGCCCGCGCCGTCGCCACCACCACGTCGACGATGCACGCCGCCGGGACGCGCCGCGCCAGCAGCACCCCGTTGGGGCTGCGATAGACCCGCAGGCCCGCCGCCCGCAGCGCCGTCGGGTCGACCCCGAGCAGCACCGCCACCCCCGCCCGCTTGCCGACCTTGCTGTCGGTCGCGTCGGCCAGGTGCACGTGCGTGCGCTGCCCGGGGAGCAGGCCCTCGCGCGCGATCGACTCGGCCGCCTCGGGGCCGGTGCCGTGCCAGATGGTCTCGGCGCGGGGGTCTTCCTCCCACGACGCTTCGAGGGCGTCGAGGGTGACGGGCATGCCCGCGAGCGAGTGCCCCTGGCAGGCCCGGATGCGCCCGTCGCGCAGCTCGAAGCGCGCCTTGCCGTTGTCGGCCACGGCCGCGTCGAGCAGCTCGCGCGAGAGCCGCGCGGCGCGCAGCACGTCGTCGATGGGCGCCCAGCCGGCGGCGTCCATGGCGAGCCCGGCGGCGCCCGCGCCGTGGCGGAGGAGCGCGCTCAGCGAGTGGCTGGCGCGGGTGACGTTCTTCGGGTTCATGGCGGTCGCTCCTTCGGGGAGAAGCCTACGCGCGGCCATCATCACCCGGAAGTCGCACCTCGTGATCGACCCTCACGTTTCGTGATAACAGCCGTCGGGGTGCAGACCGCGAAGCCCGCGCTCGACCTCGACCTGCTGCGCACCTTCGCGGTCTTCGCGGCGCAGCTCAATTTCACCCGGGCGGCGGCGCTGCTGCACCTCTCGCAGCCCGCGGTGCACGCCCACGTCGGGCGCCTCGCCGAGTCGCTCGGGGTGTCGCTCTACCGCCGCGAGGGCCGGGGGCTCGCGCTCACCGCGGAGGGCCGGCGCGTGGCGGCCTTCGCGCGCGAGACGGGCGAGCGCGCCGAGGCCTTCGTCGCACAGCTGCGGGGCGACGAGGCGCCGCGGCCGGTGTGCCTGTGCGCGGGCGCCGGGTCGTACGTGCACCTGCTCGGCGAGGCGCTGCGGGCGTGGTCGCTCGCCGACGCCGCCCCGCTCTGCCTGCTCACCCGCGACCGCGAAGCGACCGTCGAGGCCGTGCGCGCGGGCGAGGCCCACCTGGGCGTCGCGCCGCTGGAGTCGCGGCCGCCCGAGCTGTCGACGGAGGTGCTGGGGGTGATCCCGCAGGTGCTGGCGCTGCCGGCGACGCACGCGCTGGCCGCGCGC
>JAQBQI010000431.1 GCA_028287085.1 Myxococcaceae bacterium | reverse complement strand
GGAACCGCGGTCATGGGGGTCGAGGGGCCGGGGTCGAAGAGCGTCGGGGAGGAACTCACGGCGAGATTTGGTGCGCCGAGCCGAACCTGAATTCACCCGAAAATGGGGTTTATGCTGCGCCCCTCAGGGAGCGGCGCGGCGACCGGTGAGGTCGAGCGAGGAGAGGTCCTGCGTGACCTCGGCGCGGCCCTCGGCCTGGACGCGCACGACCACGCCGCCCTCCGTGACGAAGGCCCCGACGGGGCGAAGCGTCGTGAGCTCGCCGCGCATCTCCGAGCCGCCGCCGAGCGGGCGGGTGAGGGCGCGCTGGGCGCTGTCGCGCAGCCGCCGGATGCGGTCGCCCAGCGGGAAGACCGCGCGGCGCGCGAGGCCCTCGCGCAGCGACCCGCGGAGCAGCCACTCGCCCGCCTGGAGGAGCGTGTTGCGGGTGTCGAGGGTGTAGTCGAGGTCGCGCACCACGAGGGCCTCGCGCGCGGCGTCGTAGTCGGGCAGGCCGGCGAGGAAGAGGGTGGCGGGGGTTCCGTCGAAGGGGCCGTCCTGGAAGGTGACGTCGAGCTCGAAGAGGAGGGCCGCGCCGCTGCCGCGCACCCGCACCTCGCGCACCAGGGCGTGGTGGCCGTCGAGCTCCATCACCCGGCCGCGAAACTCCTGGGCGACGAGGGCCGTCGTCTCGGCGAAGCTCACGTTGGCGTCGAGGGTGAGCGCGAAGCCCCCGCCCGGTCGCCCCTCGGGGGCGGGGTCGAGCGGGGGCAGGGCGCTCGGGGCCGGCGTCGGCCGCGCGCCCGAGGTGACCACCGGCTGCGCCAGCACGCCGACGCGGGTGCTCGCGGTCTCGAGCGTCAGGTCGAAGGGCGCCGCGAAGACCCGCTGCGGGGAGAGCGTGAGCCAGAAGCCGTCGCCGAGCTCCATCGGGGCGTTGAGGCTGGTCCAGAGTTCTTGCGCGCGGGGGGTGAGGTCGCCGTTCTGGTTGACGGTCGCGTCCATCCGGCGGGTCGCGGCGGCGACCTGCTCGGCCACGAAGTCGCCCACGAACTGCGTCACGTCGACGCGAAACATCGTCAGCTCGCAGCGGTCGCGGAACGACGGCGCGGTGGGCACGGTCTGCGAGACGATGTGCCACGAGGCGTCGAGGCGGATGGTGGTGTCGGCGCCCACCACGACCTGCCGCGGGGCCTCGTTGATGCCGCACGAGGCCACGACCTGGCAGCTCGGGAGGAAGGGGATGGGCAGGCCCAGCGGGGCGCCCACGCAGGCCTCGGCGGTGAAGGAGAGCGTCGTCTCGACGTGCACCGCGCCCTGCCGGGGCTCGAAGCGGAAGGGCGCGCGCTGCACCCGGTAGCGGATGCCCGCGGGGGTCGGGCCGATCATCTGGAAGCGGCCGCCGGTGTCGAAGACCTCGGGCACCAGCGACTCGAGCGAGCGCAGCGTGCCGCGGATGTCGGCGCGCAGCGGGAGCTCGATCGACGCTTGCGGGAGGGGCGGGAGCGGGGCGCCGGGGCCGCCGGGCGGAGCCGTCGGCACCTGGAGGGTGTGCGCGCAGCCGAGGAGGAGCGGGACCGCGAGGAGCGCCGAGGGGGTCTTCACGGCGCGAGTGTACGCGGCCGGGCGGCCGGACATTCCATTCAGCGCAGGTGCGCGACCACCGCGATGACCGTGAGGGCGAGGCTCGCCACGGCGGCCGCCTCGAGCACCCGCAGCGATCGGCGCAGCGAGCGCACGGCGTCCATCGCGTGGCCGACGTCGGCCCCCTCCGTGTCGACCACCGCGCGGAACGAGCGCCCGGCCAGGAGGATCCAGCGGGCGAGCACGGCGACGACCATCGCGAGCACGAGGCCCGCCGCGCCGAGGATGCCGAAGCGCGCGCCCGCGGGCCCGGCGACCCAGAGCGAGAAGAGCGCCTCTCCGGCGAGCGCGACGACGAGCGCCGCGAGGGCGGCGAGCAGCGCGCCCGCCGCGCGCAGGCGGGCGGCGAGGGCGGCGAAGCGGAGGTTCTCCGCGGCGGTGAACTCGTGGGTGCCGGCCACCGGGCTACGCGCCCCTCGGGAAGAGAAGCGCGACGACCGCGGCGAGGCCGAGCGCGTCGAGGGCGAGCATCGCCACGAGGGCGGTGAAGGCGCGCTGGAGGCCGTCGACCGCGGCCATCAGGTGGGCCACGTCGTCGCCCGCGGTGAGCGCGACCGCGCGGAGGCGCACGGCGCTCGCGCGCAGGTGGCGGGCGGCGAGGAAGGGCGGCACGGCGCCGACGAGCGTGATGATCGCGACCACCGGCGCGGCGTGGTGGGGGAGGTGGAAGGGCGGGTGCGCGAGTCCCAGGACGCCCGCCAGGAGGAGCACCCCGCCGAGACCGTAGCCCGCGACGCCGACGCGCGAGGCCGAGCCGGCGAGGTCGAGGAAGACCACGTCGTCGGCCGCGCCGAACTCGTGCATTGAGGCCTCACCCATCGTCGACTCCTCCCCCTCAGCCGCGCTGCGAGAACATGAACACGATGAAGCCGAGCCCCACCCCCAGCACCGCGAGGCCGAGAATCGGGCTCACCGAGAAGCACCAGACGAGCAGGTAGATGAACGCGATGACGAGGTCGGCGCCCCCGGAGTCGTGGCCGCCCGAGCTCGACCGGCCGCCCGACCACGATCCGCCGCTCGACGACGACGGGCGGCCCGACCCGTAGCCGCCGCTCGGGGCCGAGGGCGCGCTGGGGGCGCCGCTGCCCCAGCGCGATCCGCCGAAGCTGCCGCCGGTCTGCTGGGCGAGCGAGACCGCGGCGACGTCGGCGAGGGGCGAGGCCGCGGCCGGGGCGGCGCCCAGCACCAGCGCGACGAACGCCAGCAGCAGGAGCGAGAGGGCCGATCGGCGGGTGCGCACGGGGGGGCGATGATGACGCCCCTCGGCGCGCCGTCGCAAGCGCGCAACGGCGCGCCGCGCGGGCGGTCCCTCGCGGCGCGGAGAAGTGGTACCCACGGGGGCGTGAGAGTCCTGCTGATCGGTGGCGGTGGCCGCGAGCACGCGCTGGCGTGGGCGCTGGCGAAGTCGGAGCGGGTCGATGCGCTGGTCGCGGCGCCCGGCAACCCGGGCATCGCGCGGGTCGCGCGCTGCGTGCCGGTGGGCGTCGCGGACGTCGACGGGCTCGTCGCGGCGGCCGTGGAGATGCGCGCCGACCTGGTGGTGATCGGGCCGGAGGGTCCGCTCGTGGCGGGCCTCGCCGATCGGCTGCGCGCGGCGGGCATCCGGGCCTTCGGTCCGTCGGCGGCGGCGGCGCGCCTCGAAGGCTCGAAGGGCTTCCTCAAGGACCTCTGCGCGCGCCACGGCATCCCGACGGCGGCGTACCGGCGCTTCACCGACGCCGACGAGGCGAGCGCGTACGTGCGCGCGCACGGGGCGCCCGTCGTGGTGAAGGTCGACGGGCTCGCCGCGGGCAAGGGGGTCGTGGTCGCGACGACCGTCGGGGAGGCCCTCGGCGCCGTCGACGAGATGCTCCGCGGCGGCCGCTTCGGCGAGGCCGGACGCAGCGTCGTGATCGAGGACTTCCTGGTCGGCCCCGAGATGAGCTTCTTCGCGATCGCCGACGGCACCTCCGCGCGCTTCTTCGCCACCGCGATGGACTACAAGCGCCTCGGCGACGGCGACCTCGGACCCAACACCGGCGGCATGGGCGCGATCACGCCGCACCCGCTCGAGACGCCCGCGCTGGTCGAGCAGGTGATGGCGACCATCATCGCGCCCACGATGGCCGCGATGCGCGCCGAGGGGGCGCCCTTCGAGGGGGTGCTCTACGCCGGGCTGATGCTGACGGAGCGCGGCCCGATGCTGCTCGAATACAACGTGCGCTTCGGCGATCCGGAGTGTCAGGCGCTGATGGTCCGACTGGGGAGCGACCTCGTCGACGCGCTCGTCGACGGCGCCGCGCCCGCGTGGGCGCCGGGCGCGGTCGCGTGCGTCGTGGTCGCGGCGCCCGGCTACCCCGAGCGGCCCCTCGTGGGCGACGCCCTCCCGCCCGTCGGCTCCGACGGGGCGAGCGTCGTCTTCCACGCGGGCACGCGCCTCGACGACGCCGGCGCGCTGCGCTCGG
>JAQBQI010000360.1 GCA_028287085.1 Myxococcaceae bacterium | reverse complement strand
GTCGCGGAGGCCGCCGCGGGCTCGACGGCGACCTCGCCGACCGCGCCCTCCCACGACCACGGCACCGACACGTACGGTCCGAGCCCGGTCGGGGCGCGGCCCACCGAGACGCGCACGCGGCGGGCGTCGGGCTCGGCGACGATGCTCTGCGCCGCCATCGCCGACACCACACAGTCGCCCGAGAGGCGCTGCACGTCGTCGGCGAGGTCGCGCGCGTCGGGGGCGCGGTAGTCGCCCAGGAGGGACTCCAGGTCGTCGGCCGACAGGCCCCCGACGGCGTCGCGGGCGCGCTCGTGGGCGCTGCGGTAGCGGGCGTCGGAGTCGATCGCGAAGGCCGCGCTCGACGTGACCTCGCCCTCGCGCAACGGCGCCGAGAGGTAGCGGTTGGTGCAGGCGAGGTGCTGCGCGTCGCGCCGCGCGCGGGTGCCCTCGACGGCCGCACCCGTGGTCTCGATCACGACGGCCGAGCGCTCGGCGGCGGAAGACACCAGCAAGCCCCAGCTCGACGCCGAGCCCACGGCGCGGGCGATGGCGAGGGCGTCGTCGAGGGTGCGGGCGCGGCGCACGACCTCGTGGCCGAGGTCGGCGATGGCGGCCCCCGACGCGCGCACGTCGCGGTGGAAGCGGGTGTGGGCGGTGATGGTGATGCCCGCCTCGTTGAAGCCGGTGACGCCGGGGAGGTCGGCGCCGCGGGTCGTGACGAATCCGTAGCGCAGGCCCTCGTCGGGCTCGCAGAAGACGACGGCGGGGGAGCGGTCCCAGACGGTGGCGCCGGGGAAGTCGAAGTTGCGGGCGTGGCGCAGGGCCCCGTCGCTCGACGCGTCGCCCCACACCGCGACGCTGGTGCACGCGGGGATCGCCGCGAAGCTCGCGACGTGCGCGGGGAAGGCGCCCGCGCGCCCGAGGAGGCCCACCGTGTTCTGGAGGACGTCCATCGTGAGCATCGCGGCGGCCGTGCGCGGGGGCAGCCCGGCGGCGGCGAGCATCGCCGCGTTGCGCGCGAGGTAGGCCGGGAAGTGGCGCCCGCGGTAGCGGTGTAGCACCCGCGCCGCGGCCGAGAGCGCGGGCGCGAAGAGGGCCTCCATCGGCCGGCGCGCCGCGTGCGGAACCGACATCGCGAGCATGCGCGCGGCCATCGTCGGGTAGAAGGTCATCGCGGCCTGGTAGCCGCCGAGGCGCCGCAGCAGGGCGCCGTGCTGGGCGCCCATCTGGGGCTGCGTTCCGCGGAGGCGCAGGACGAGGGGCGGAGCCGGGGCGGGCGTCGGGGTCATCACGGTTGCGGCGGAGACTAACCCCGACCCGCGCGCCGGTCAGAGGAGGGCGAGCAGCTTCTCCTTCGTGGTGAGCCCCACGCGCTGGGCGCGCTTCTCGCCGCCCTCGAAGATCATCACCGTGGGCGCGGCGCGGACGCCGTAGCGCACTGCCGTCTCGGGCGCCTCGTCGATGTCGACGGTGACCACCTTCACGCGGCCGACCTGCTCGTCGGCGATGCGGTCGATGATCGGGTCGAGCGCGCGGCAGGGTCCGCACCACTGCGCGCCGAAGTCGACGAGGACGGGCCCCGTCGCGCGTAGCACCTCGGCCTCGAAGGTGGCGTCGTCGACGGGGGTCACGTGGCGGCTGCTGGTCATGGTCGGTTCTCTCCTGCGTGGCCCGCGGGAAGGGGGGAAGGGGCCCGCGGGGAGAGAGGTTTCGACGCGCGCCGTTCTTACACGGCGCGGCGGTTGTAAGATCGCCCCGGCCCAACACCTCACCGCATCGTGCAACCCGCCCTCACCACCGTCGCCGCTCCCTTCGACGCGCTCGACGCGCTCGGTCGGCTCGTGCCCGCGCACCGCCGCGCGCTCGTGCGCGCCGCCCGCCGCGAGGGCCTCTCCCCTGAGGACGCCGTCGACTGCGTGCAGGACGCGCTCTGCACCTTCCTCGGCCTCGCCCAGCGCGCCGAGCTGCCGGCCGACCCCGCGCAATTCGCCCCATTTCTCGGGGCGATCGTGCGCAACGCCGCGCGCAACCGCCGCCGCCGCCACGAGGTCGCCCGGCCCCACGAGGCGCTCGACGCCGCGCCCGCCACGCCCGAGCCCGGCTCCGAGGCGCTCGTCGCGCGGGCCGAGGAGCACGTGCGCCTGCGCGCCTGCGTCGACCGCCTCTGCGACACGCAGCGGGCGGTGGTGATGCTCCGCCTCCTCGACGAGCGCCCCGGCGAGGACGTCGCCGAGGCGCTGGGCATCCGCCGCGGGCACGTCGACGTGCTGCTGCACCGCGCGAAGGCCGCGCTGCGCGTCTGCATGACCGACGGCTCGTAGCCGCGGCGTGAACTCCCCTCACCCGTCGGAGGCGAGCCACGCGAGGGCCTCGCGCCAGCCCTCCGATCCGCGCCCCGGGATGTAGTCGTGGCCGGCCGCGCCGAGGTCGACGAAGCGCACGGGGAAGCCCTCCGCGCGCAGCGATTCGGCGGCCGCGACCATCGTCGCCCGCGACCCGTCGCGCCGCCCCGCGGCGAGCACCACGCGGCGCAGTCCGGCCGCCTCGAGCTCCGCCCGCCGCAGGTGGACGTAGGCGCCGATGAAGGCCGCGCCGCGCCACCGGCCGGGCCGCGCGCGCGCCTGCCGCCAGGCCTCGTAGGCGCCCTGCGAGAAGCCGATGAGCACCCCCGGC
>JAQBQI010000322.1 GCA_028287085.1 Myxococcaceae bacterium | reverse complement strand
CGCTGCGCGACGAGCGCGGAGTGCTGCTCGCCCGCGACCTGCGCGGCGGGCGTGTGCGGGGCGGCGTGCCTCGCGCCGGGCGCGGCCTGCGTCTCCGACACCGACTGCTGCGCGCCCACGACGTGCCGCGCGGGGACGTGCCGGGCGGCGTGCCTGCCGACGACGGGGGCCTGCGCGGCCGACGTCGACTGCTGCTCGGGCACGTGCACGCGCGGGAGCTGCGCGGCGCCGCCCTGCCGGGTGAGCGGCGCGGGCTGCGCGACCGACGGCGACTGCTGCGCCGGGGTGTGCGTGGGCGGCGGGTGCGCGCCGGGGTGACGGGGAGCCGCGGCGACTGACGACGACGCGCCGGCGGAATCAAAATCCACAAAAGACATCAATGGCCTTTACGGGCCCCGTCGAGTGGGGTATTCGTTGCCCGTCGCCATGACCGCCTGCATCCATCACCCGCATCGTTATTGACCGCCTCGGGCTCGCGGCCCGATCTGGCACGTCTTTAATCGCGGGTGTTCCGTAGCGGCAAACGGGGTGGGCTGTAGACCCACCGGCCAAAAGCCTTCGTGGGTTCGAGTCCCACCTCCCGCACTGCGGCGGCGCAGGCCTTTCCTGATCGGGGGGGTCAAGGGCCGACCGGGAACGTAGCTTAGTGGCAAAGCGAGCGGCTGTGTCCCGCTCGACGGGGGTTCGATTCCCCCCGTTCCCTCCGTTGTGGCTTGTCGTGGTCCATTGAAGAAGGAAGGGAGAGATTCTGTCATGGGAGTCATCGTGGAGATTCGCGCGGCGGAGGGCGGGGCCGACGCCCGCTCGCTGGTGATTGAGCAGTTCGCGGTGTTCGCGAGGCGCGCGCAGCGAAGGCGTCTTTGACGTCGAGATCACCGACGGCCGCGACGGCTTCATCGCCTTCCGGGTGACCGGCGAGTGGGCGGACGACGCCTTCCGCGACGAGGGGGGCGGCCACCGCTGGCAGCGCGTCCCGCCCAACGACAAGCGGGGGCGGGTGCACACCAGCACCGTCACGGTGGCGGTGCTGCCCGAGCCGACGGCGACGCAGCTGACGATCCAGCCGGGCGACCTGGCGTGGGCCTTCAGCCGCGGGAGCGGTCCGGGCGGGCAGAACCGCAACAAGACCGAGACGGCCGTCGACCTGACGCACCGGCCGAGCGGGCTCGTGGTGCACTGCGAGAGCGAGCGCTCGCAGGGGCAGAACAAGCTCAACGCCCTCGCGATGCTGCGGGCGCGCCTGTGGTCGGCGCAGGTCGAGGCCGCCCACGCCGAGCGCGGGGCCGCGCGGAAGCGACAGCTCGGCAGCGGCGCCCGCGGCGACAAGACGTGGACGGTGCGCACCCAGGACGATGTCGTCACGCACCACGCGACGGGGCAGAAGTTCCGGCTGCGGGAGTACCTCGACGGCGACTACGAGGTGTGCCGCTGATCGGACGGGCGCGGAGGGGGGTTGGGGGAGGGCCGTCGGCTCCCCCTCCCCGCGCTCACCCGTGGCGGCGCGTCGGGACGTGCGCCCCGTGGCCGAACTCGCGGCCCCAGCGGGCGAGGGTGCGGGCGGTGTGGTCGCAGTCGTCGAGGTGCGGGCAGTGCCCGATGCCCTGGTGCAGCTCGACGCGCCCGTGCGCCGGGAGGTGCGCCTCGAAGAAGGCCCGGCCGCTCGAAGGCAGCACCCGCTCGTGCTCGCCCCACATCACGCGCACCGGCATCGCGAGCGCGCCCAGCTCGTCGGGGCGGAGGCAGTCGGCGGTGCTCATCCCGGCGAGCAGCGCGCGCATCGCGGGGCGCGTGAAGCCGCCGCGGATGCCGTAGGCGTAGAGCCGCCGCATCGCGCCGGGGCGCACCATCACGCGGTCGACGAAGGCCAGCGCGTCGCGGTCGGAGCGCAGCGTGAACAGCTGCTTGAGCGCCGCGAGCTCGGGGGCGGTCATCGGGGCGCCGCCGGGCGAGAGCAGGGCGAGGCCGAGCACGCGCTGCGGGCGGTCGAGGGCGTAGCGCACGGCGAGCGCGCCGCCGAGGGAGTTGCCCACGAGGGTGAAGGGCGCGTCGACGGCGTGGTCGAGGGCGTCGCGCAGGCCGAGGTAGAGCGACTCGAGGTCGAGGGTGGCGGGCGCGTCGCTGAAGCCGTGGGCCGGCAGGTCGGGCGCGACGACGAGGCGCGAGCTGCGGCGCAGGCGCTCGAGCAGCGGGGCGTAGTGGGCGCCCGCCGCGGTGAAGCCGTGCAGCAGCACCACCGGCGGGAGGGCCCCGGTGCCGGGGGCCTCGACGAGGTGCACGCGGCCCGAGCAGGTCTCGACGTGCCGTCGCCGCCAGCCCCGGACGCGGAGGTTGAGCAGCGAGGCGTGCTCGGTGAGGGCGGCCATCGATTTGGAGGGTGGCTGTTGGGACCGCCCGGCGCCAATTCATGACGGCGCCGCGGTCGGCGCAGGAGAGGTCCGTCCTTGGAGAAGCCCCCGGCATCGTTTCTTCGCTGGCTGCGCGGCGACGCGGGGACGCGGTGGGGCCACGATCCCGAGCACTTCGACCCCGTGACGGTGGGCGAGACCGTCGACGCGCTCTCCGGCCCGGTCTTCGGGCCGCGCGGGTGGTTTCGCGTCGAGGTGAAGGGCATCGAGCGGGTGCCCGAGTCCCCCGTCATGCTCGTCTCCAACCACTCGGGCGGAACCATCATCCCCGACGCCTGGGGCTTCCTGTGGTCGTGGTACCGGCACTTCGGCACCGGGCGCCCGCTGCACGCCTCGGGGCACGAGCTCATCTTCGCCAACGACCGCCTCGGGCGCTGGTTCACCCGCCGCGGCGTGCTGCAGGCCAACCCCGCCATCGGCCACGAGGTGCTCGCCCGGCGCGGGCGCGACCTCCTGGTGATGCCCGGCGGCGACCGCGACACCTGGCGCCCGTACTCGCGGCGCTACCAGGTCGAGTTCGCCGGGCGCACCGGCTACGCGCGGCTGGCGTTGCAGGCGCGGGTGCCCATCGTTCCGGTGGCCAACGCGGGCGCCCACGAGACCCTCGTGGTGCTCACCGACGGGCACCGCTTCGCCCGCGCCGTCGGGCTGCACGCCGTCGCCCGCGCGGCGGTCTTCCCGGTGCACCTCTCCCTGCCGTGGGGGCTCGCGGTCGGGCCGTGGCCGCACATCCCGATCCCGACGACGCTGCGCTACCGGCTGGGCGAGCCCATCGCGGTGCCCGCCGAGGTGGCCGACGGCGCCGAGGTCACCGACGAGATGGTGCGCGCCCACGACGCCCGCGTGCGCGCCGCCGTGCAGGGCCTGCTCGACGACCTGCGCGAAGGCCGCTGACCAGCGGTGCATCGTTCGTGAGCAGGTGCCGATCACCTGCGCGACTTCCGCGCGGCGGGTGGAGCTCGCATCCTGTCGGTCGATCGGGGCACCGTCGCCCCGCCACACCGGGAGAATGACGACATGGACAGCGGCTACGTCGGGACGGTCAGCGAGGCGGGGCGGCGCGTCGTGGGGCGCACCCGCGGACAGGGGCACGGCGGCATCACGCGGCTGATGAGCCCGTCGGACGTGGGCGAGGCGCTCAAGCCCTTCGTGTTCCTCGATCGCATCGAGGTGAGGGCGAGCGGGCCGATGCAGATGGGCTGGCACCCGCACTCGGGCATCGCGACGGTGAGCTACCTCTTCGAGGGCGCCGCGAGCTACGAGGAGAGCAACGGCTCGCAGGGGGTGATCCCCCCGGGCGGCGTCGAGTGGATGCGCGCGGGCGGCGGCGTCTGGCACACCGGCGGTTCGGCCGGCGCGGGAACCCTCCGCGGCTACCAGCTCTGGGTGGCGCTGCCCGCGGCGCTGGAGAACGGCCCGACGCAGAGCCGCTACCTCGCGCCCGACGAGGTGCCGACGGTGGGTCCGGCCCGGGTGATCCTCGGGCGGGTGGGCGAGGCGCGCAGCCCGGTGCCTTCGCCCGAGGGCATGACCTACCTCGCCGTCTCGCTCGCGGCGGGCGAGCGGTGGGCCTACCAGCCCGAGGCCGGTCACACCGTCGCCTTCGCGTCGGTGCACACCGGCGCGCTCGGCGGCAACGAGCCCATCGCCCAGGGCGAGCTCGTGGTCTTCGCGGAGGGCGACGGCGCGCTGCGCTTCGAGGCGAAGGTCGCCACCGACTTCATCGTCGGCACGGCGGTGAAGCACCCGCACGCGCTCGTGCTGGGGCGCTACTCGGTGCACACGAGCGCCGCGGCGCTGCGCGAGGGCGAGGCGTCGATCGCGGGCCTGGGCCGGGAGCTGCGCGCCCGGGGGCGGATCTGACCGGGGGAGACCTCACCCCCCAGCCCCTCTCCATGAATGGAGAGGGGGGCTCGGAGTGCCACAAACCGCTTCAATTCTCGCTCCGGCTCCCCCTCTCCATTCATGGAGAGGGGGCTGGGGGGGTGAGGTCTACCGCGCGCGCTGCACCGGCGCGTGCGGCCGCGAGTCGGGCCCCGTCGTGCGGAGCATGTACACGTTGAACACCACCGCGAGCAGCACCCCGACGACGCCGATGATCGCCCAGCGCCGCGGCCACTGCTCGCGCGGGCCGCGGTAGCCCGCGACGAAGCCCGCGATCGCGGCCAGCAGGCCCGCGGTCGGCGCCGTGAGGATCATCATGTAGCCGATGGCCTCGTCCTGGCGGTGGTCGGCCGCGCGGCCCGCGGTGATGACCGTCACCACCACCCAGGCGAAGGGCATGAAGAGGCCGAAGAACGCGGCGCCCGCGGCGCCGAGCGCGAAGCGGCCCGGTTGCGTGGTGGTGTTGCTCATCGCGCGCGCATTGGGCGGGAGGCCGGCGCGCGGTGTCAACGCGCGCGCTCGACGCGGGCGAAGAAGGCCGCGTCGGCGAGGGTGCCGACGAGGCGCGCGCGGGTGCGGGTGAAGGCCGCCTGCCACTGGGTGCGCTGCGCGGCCGAGGGCGTGTCCACCACGAGGCCGCGGGCGCGCAGGGGGGCGACGGTTCCGTCGTCGTCGCGGCGGACGTTGCGCACCAGCAGCGCGGAGTACTGCGCCGCCGTCTCGCGCAGCGCGGCGCCGAGCTCGGGGCCGAGGCCCTCGACCTGCGCGCGGCCGAAGACCACGGCGCCGATCTCGACCGCCACCGGGAGCTCGGTCATGTGCCCGAGGTGCGCGGCCCACTGGAGCGACGCGACCGCGATGGGGCTCGCGATGACGGTGTCGATCTGGTGCGTCTGCAGCGAGGTGAGCACCTCGCCGATCTGGAGGGGGACGCCCCGCGCGTGCAGCTCGGCGTAGAGGGGCTCGGCGACGAGGTCGTCGCGCCACTGGAAGGGGTGCGTCGTCGCGAACTCCGCGGGGCCGGGGACGGCGCGGGTGGAGAAGACCCGGTCGAGCCCCGCGTCGCCCCAGCCGGCGAGCACGAAGCCCGCCTGCGCGTAGGCCGCGTCGAGGTCGGGGCGCAGGGCGTCGCGCGCGCGGTCGAGCTGCGCGTAGTCGGCGAACATCCCCGGCGCCTGGAAGACCAGCGTGGGCCGGTGGATCTCCGCGAGCCCGACGCCGGTGAGGGCGGCGCCGTCGAGGCGGCGGTTGCGGATCTTGCGGACGACCTCGGCCTCGTCGCCCTGCACGCCGTTGGGGTAGAAGCGCAGCGCGAGGGCGCCGTGGGTGCGGCGGCGGAGCTCGCGGTTCCAGGCGTCGAAGCCGCGCATCCAGGTGGAGCCGATGGGGGCGAGCGTCGCGACGGAGAGCGTGCGGGGCGCGGGCTGCGCGAGGGCGGCGGGCGCGGCGAGCGCGAGGGCGAGCAGGGCGCGGCGGGCGTTCATGGGGTCACCTCGGGGGCGGCGGTCTCGGCGGGGGGGAAGAGGGCGTCGGCCTCGTCCAGGTAGCGGAAGGCGCGGCGCTTGGCGACGAGGTTGCCGAGGCGCTCGGAGGGGTTGACGTCGCCCGCGTCGATCACCTCCTGGAGCAGGCGGGTGTAGAGGGCGCGGTCCTGCACCATGACGGCGTAGGTTCGGGCGTAGAGCACCTGGTAGGTGAGGATGCTGCGGTGCGAGGCGGCGAGGGCGGCCTCGAAGGCGGCGCGGGCGAGGTCGGCGCGGCCGCCGAGGGAGGCCGGGGTGCTGGCGTGGTAGACGCCGAAGAGGGCGTCGATGGAGCCGTTGGCGTAGTGCGGGTCGAGCTGGCGGGCGCGCTCGGCGAGGGCGACGGCGAAGGGCAGGTCGAGGAGCGCGTCGGAGTCGTCGACCGAGACGGAGACGAGCGAGGCCCAGGCGTTGGCGGTCCAGAAGAGGGCGGGCACGTCGTCGGCGGAGTCGAAGCGGCGGAGGTACTCCTGCCACGCGGGGAGGCCGCGGCGGGTGACGGCCTCGGGGCCGCCGTCGACGTGCTCGCGGGCGTCGAGGAAGGCGAAGCCGAACACCTTGCCGCGGCGGTAGGCGGCGCGGGCGCGGCGGCGCCAGTACTCCTCGCGGGCCTCGTCGTCGGCGGCGCGGGCGCGCTCCATGTGGTCCTCGAGGAAGGCGAAGCCGTAGGAGGCGTAGCCCTGGACGAGCTCGACGAGGAGGTCTTCGTTGTCGCGCGCGACGCGCCACACGCTCTCGATGGTGACGAGGCTGGCGGGCGCGCTGGCCTCGGCGAAGTCGAGGTCTTCGAGGGTGTTGAACTGGGGCGAGCCGGCGTGGAGGAGGTCGGCGGTGGAGTCGGCCGTGAGGCGGCGGAGGCTGCACGCGTCGAGCGCGAGGGCGGCGACGAGCGCCGCGGCGAAGCGGGCGGGGTGACGGGGGGAAGGTGGCTGCACGCGGGCTCCTGCGATGGCGGTGGGAGCGCGAGCGTACAGGCGGGCGGCGGAGACCTCACCCCCCTAGAGCGGCGCCCCGACGCGTCTGGTACGTGACCTCACCCCCAGCCCCTCTCCATAAATGGAGAGGGGGGTCGGAGTGTCACCAAATCGCTTGGATTCTCGCTCTTGCTCCCCCTCTCCATTTATGGAGAGGGGGCTGGGGGGGTGAGGTCTCCGAAGTGCCTCCCACTACGGCCGAGCCCACGTTTCGATATCAGCCAATCGCGCCCCCATCGGGAATTGAACCCGAGCTTCCCGCGTGACAAGCGGGCGTCCGTTCCACTGGACCATGAGGGCAATGAGAGCGTTCTCGGGAGGGCTCGAACCTCCAATGACCGGCTTCGTAGACCGGTGGTCTATCCAATTGACCGACGAGAACATGGGAGAGACACAGGCGCCCCCAGGGGGATTCGAACCCCCGTGACCTGGCTGAGAACCAGACATCCTGGACCACTAGATGATGAGGACCTGTCGCATCAGCTCGCGCTGATCGGCACCACCGGAGGGATTCGAACCCCCATCAACCGGAACGAAAATCCGGTGTCCTGGCCCTTAGACGACGGTGGCGGTTCCGGCTCTCGCCGGGGGCGCTCCGTGTCGTCTCTCGCGTTACCGCTTACGAAACGACCGGAGCGCAGGTATCCGAAGAACGACGGCGCGCGCGTTCGCGCTCTCGTTCCCGGTCATCCAGCTGCGGTCGGCGGTTCGTGTTCATGGCGGTAGCTTCGCGCCGAACATACACCACTCCCCACTACGGTCAAGACACCATCCACGATTTGATTCGATGTCCTCAATCGGTAATCCGTCGACCGCGATACCCTCCCTCCGTGATGTTGCCACTCGCCCCGACCGATGGCCCCCCTCCCCTGCTGCGCGGCGCCCCGCCCGGCGCGCTCCCGCCGACGCGCGCCGCGGTGCTCGCCCACGGCCTCGAAGCCCGCCACCTGGGCGCCCTCGTCGGGCACCCCGGCGTGCGGCGCCTCCACCTCCTCGACTGCGACCTCGACCCCGACTTCCTGCGCGAGCTCCTCGCCTCGCTGCCCGCCCTCGACGCGCTCCACCTCGCGGCGCCCGCGCTCGA
>JAQBQI010000303.1 GCA_028287085.1 Myxococcaceae bacterium | reverse complement strand
GGCGCTGCCCCCGGGCTACGACGGCGCGACGGTCGACCTCTGCCGCGACCGGGCCTGCGTCACGGTGCTCGAGACGATCCCCGCCCGCGGCACCAGCGCGCGCCCGACCGCGGACCTGCCCGGCGGGGCGGTGGTGTTCTGGCGGCTGCGCGGCCGGGTCGGCGCGGCGACGGACACGGCGACCGGTCCGGTGTGGCTGTTCCACGTGCCCGCCCGGAGCGCGAGCGGCGGGGTCGACGCCAGCTTCAACGCCCACCTCGACGTCAACGGCGACGGCTTCGACGACGTCGTCGTCGGGGCGGAGCAGCCCGACCTGGGCGGGCGCGACAACCCGGGGGTGGTGAGGGTGTACCTCGGGAGCGCGGCGGGGCTCGCGGCGTCCGAGAGCCGATACCTACCGGGCGCCGTCGCCGGTGACCGCTTCGGTCACGCGGTGTCGGGGGCCGGCGACCTCGACGGCGACGGCTACGCCGACCTCGTCGTGGGGGCGCCCGACGCGAGCCCCGCGGGGCGCACCCGCGCGGGCACGGCGAGCGTGTACCTCGGCGGCGAATCCGGCCTCGCGGCGACCCCGGCGGTCGTCCTCGCGGGCGACGCCCCGGGCGACTCGTTCGGGACCGCGGTCGCCGGCGCGGGCGACGTCAACGGGGACGGCTACGGCGACCTCGTCGTCGGGGCGTCGCGCGCGAGCGCGGGCGGCCGCCACCTCGCGGGCGCGGCGAGCGTGTTCCACGGGGGCGCGTCGGGCGTCGCGGCGGTCGCGGCGCGGGTGATCGAGGGCGACGCCGTGGGCGACCTCCTGGGCGAGAGGGTGGCTGGCGCCGGGGACGTCAACGGCGACGGCTATGGCGACCTCGTCGTCGGCGCGTACAACGCCAACCGGGGCGCCGACCCGGTGCGGGGCACCACGGGCGCGGCGAGCGTGTTCCAGGGCAGCGCGGAGGGCATCCCGTCGACCCCGGCGGCGGTGTACGAGGGCGTCGCGGCGGCCGACCAGTTCGGCGCGTCGGTGGGGAGCGCGGGGGACGTCAACGGCGACGGCTACGGCGACGTCGTCGTGGGCGCGAGCACGGGCAGCCGGGCGGGCGGCGTCCGCGCCGGGACCGCGAGCGTGTTCCACGGGAGCGCGGCGGGCCTCGCGGCGACCGCGGCGGTCGTCTTCTGGGGCGCGGCCAGGAACGACTACTTCGGCAGCGCGGCGGCGGGCGCGGGGGACGTCGACGGCGACGGCTACGGCGATCTGGTGATCGGGGCCTACCTCGCGAGCCCGGGCGCGCGGGCCAGCGCGGGCACGGCGAGCGTGTTCCACGGGAGCGCGGCGGGCCTCGCGGCGACGGCGACGGAGGTCCTCGAGGGGCGGTTCGCCCTCGACCGCTTCGGTCACGCGGTGTCGGGCGCGGGGGACGTCGACGGCGACGGCCACGGTGATCTCGTCATCGGGGCGTACAACGCCGTCGCGGGGGCCCTGGGCCGCGTCGGGACCGTGAGCGTGTTCCGCGGGAGCAAGTCGGGCCTCGCGGCGCCCGCGGCGACGGTGCTCACGGGCAGAAACGTCGGCGACGCGTTCGGCTACGCCGTGGGCGGATGAGCGCGCGGAGCCGCCGATGCGGCATCGTCACGCCCGTCGTCGGCACACCCGCGCGCGCCCTGCACGAGAGCAGCGCGGGCGCGGTCCGGCCCTTCCGGGTACGAACGTCCACGGGAGTCTCTCCGTCTGTCAGAAAGCCATGCTCGCGATTGGCTTCCGGCCGTCCGCGCCGCGCTACACCTCACTCATCAGCTTCAGTCGCCCCGCGCGCAGCGCCGCGATGACGCCTCCGTCGATGAGCAGGGCGCTGCCGGTCACGAAGCCCGCGTCCGGCCCCATGAGGTAGGCCGCGGCGGCCGCACTCGCCCATCGTCGCGCTGCGCTCGGGGTCCCAGCGCTCCGAGTGGAAGTGCGCGCAGCGGCCGCGCCGGCCGCCGAGCGGATCGGTCACCCGCATCATGGCAGACACCGTGGGAGGGGCTCCACGGGGCGTTGCATCGGGGGGGGATCAGCCGGAGCCCAGCGCGGCGCGCGCGGCGCCGAGGCGGGCGACGGTCGCGGCGTCGGGCGGGTCGTGACGGACGAGCGCGAGGAGGGCGGCGGCGCTCGCGGAGAGGCGCGGGTTGCGACGGCCGAGGGCGTCGAGGTGATCGCGGCTGGCGGCGATGGCCGCGCGGGTGAGGGTGGCGACGCCGGGGCCCCACGCGCCGGAGTGGGAGCCGTGGGGGGCGACGGAGGAGGACGCGAGGCCGATGCTGGAGAGCAGCGAGCCGAGGGCGAGGGAATGGTCGGGGGAGAGGTCGACGCCGGCACCGTAGGCCGCGAGGAAGGGGAGGGCGCAGTCGGGCCGTGGGTTGGTGCGCGACGTTTTCGAGCCGCCATCGACACGGCGCTGACCTGCCGCCTCGGGACGTCCCGCGAGTGAGCGCTACTCCCGACGCCGCCCCGTCTCGGAGGCGCGCCTCAAGGGGCGGAGCATTTCCGCGGTGGCGAAGTGGCCGAGCGCGTCGCCCGCCTCGGCCCCGTCGTCCGAGTCGAAGCGGAAGTGCACGCCCAGGTAGATGCGGCTGAGGGCGTTCTCCCGCGCCGCGTCGCTGAAGCGGCGGTAGGTGCGGGGCGGCCCGACGTAGAGGGGGTCGTCGGTGCCGACGGTGAAGGTCGTCTCGTCGCCGAAGAGGTCGGCCATCACGGCCGCGTGCGCGGCGGCGAAGGTCGCGTGCCCGCTCACGTAGGACGGGAAGGGCGGCGTGAAGGGGTTGAGCGGCTCCCACGCGGGGTCGGCGGCGGTGTGGGGGTTGCCGTCCTCGTCGGCGTGCCGGATGGCCGAGATGGGGCGCCAGAGGTCGATGCCGGTGCGGTACTTCGCGTCCCAGGCGACCAGGCCGGCGTCGGCCATGGCGAGGTTGATCAGCGCGAACATCCGCGCGTTCTCCGACACCGTCAGCCCGCGCTGCGCGGAGACCACCCGCGAGATCTCGTTGAGCTGCCCCGGCGGCTTGTAGGTGCCGTCGACGTCGTTGGCCCAGAAGAACGCGATGGCGGTCTGGTCGGCGGTGCGCACGCGGCTGTGGCGCGCGCCGAGCGCCCGCACCTCGTTGACCTGGTCGGCGTAGCCGCGCGAGTGAAGGAGCCCGGTGAGGTTGCGCTTGTTGAGCGGGCCGCGCGGGCGGAACTGGTCCGCCGTGATCATCGTCCACGGCGTCGAGGCGCCCCAGCCCGGGTTGAAGGGCACCGCGCTGTAGTCGGGCCACGTCGGCTGCCACTGCCCCGCCACGCCGCCGAGGGGGTAGTAGGGCTCCTCCTCCGTCCCGTCGTGGGCGCGCTCGGCCATGATGGCCTCCGCCGAGAGCCGACCGAGCCGGACCCCGGCGTCGCGGGCGGGCCCCGGGGCGACGGCGGCCAGCGAGGCGGCGAGCGCCGCGTCGTAGACCACCCGGCGCGCCGGGTAGAGCTGCGCGAGCACGTCGTGCGCGGCCTGCGCGGCGGCGGCCTCGCGGCTGGCGCCCGGCGGCGCCGCGAGGAAGGTGCGGTAGGGCTCGTGGGTGCGGTCGATCGAGTTGACGGCCTCGTAGATGGCCACGTGCAACATCGCGCCGGCCCGCGAGATCGGACAGGGCGGGCCGCCGGTCGCTCGGATGGTATCGAGGTACACCCGGTTCCAGTCGGTGACGACGTCGGCCGACGCGCCCTCCGTGACCAGCACCATCGCCGCAGCCCACGTCCAACGCCACTTGCCCATTGACTGCTTCGCCTCCGTTGTTGAAAGGGAGAATCCCGTGCATCTGCTCGCGCGCGCAGGCAGGCCGTTCGGCGGCGCCGGGCGCAGCGAGAGCGCACTTCTGGCAGAGCCATCGTGTCACCCAGCTGGGCCGTCAAGCGACCTTCGCACGCCAGCCGTGTCGGAACTTCTTGGGGGCCCACGGCCGCCCTGGGCCCGGCGCGTCACCCCACCCACGACCGGTCGGCCCGACGCCCGTCGGCGTCCCGGGTTCAGGGCAAACCGGCGACGGCCGTGGGAGGACCGCGGTGCTCATGGTGCCGTCGCCGATCTGCCCGTAGGTGTTGGTGCCCCAGCGGGCCACCGCGCCGGTCGCCCGCCGCGCGCACGGGTGGAAGGCGCCGAGCGCGACCTGGGTCGCGTCCGTGAGGCCCGACACGGTCGACGGCGTGAGGGAGTTGGTGGCGGTGCCGTTGCCGAGCGCGCCAGCGAGCTCTCCCGCGGCCACACCCAGTGCTCTCGACGACGTTGTGACACCGCGTGAGTCGCGGGTAATTGATGCTTCGTCGATCCGAGCGCATCAGTGCGACGAGGGTGCCGCTTTGGACCTCTTATGCTCCGCGTGGTGCGTCCGCTCGTCCGGGGATCGGTACCACCAGGACTTCGAGCGCGCGCCGGGCTTCGACGACTTCGAGCGCATCGTCCAGAGGGACCACGAGTTCTGCGCCTTCCGCCGCGGCGAACTGCATTGCACCGAAGGGCTCTTCGGCCTCGCGACGTACGCCCAAGCGTGGTTCGGAGTATGTGCGCAACACGGGCTATCCCGACCCGCGCGTGGCCTTCGCCCGCAGCGTCCCGGCGCGCGGCGCGCCTCGGGCCGCGTCGCCTGCTGGGGGCGCAACGAAGCAGCGACTTCTCGCGTCGCTTCGCCTGTGAGAACTTGATCGCGCAATGGAACACGCAGGACACCTCAGGTCGTTGCCGGTCGCACTGTTCGTCGCCTTGATGGTGGGCTGCGGCGGATCGAACCCGCCCGACGACGCGTCGACGCCCGACGTGCCGACGCCCGATGCGCCGACATTCGACGCGCCGACGTTCGACGCGCCGGAGATCGCCGACACGGCGCCCGTGAGCGACGTGACGGTCGACCGCGGCGATGACGCCGTGACGGTCGACGCGCCCGCGCCGCTCGACGTCGCCGACGTGACGGCGGTGCCCGACGTGGTCGACGTGCCGGTCACGCCCGACGTCCCCGCCCCCGACGTCGGGCTGGACGTTCCGGCGCCCGACGTCCCGGCGTGCGCGACGGGCTACGCCGACTGCGACGGCAACGCCGCCAACGGCTGTGAGACCAACACGAGCTCCAGCAGTTCGCACTGCGGGGCCTGCGGCCGGAGCTGTCCCGCCTTCGTGCGCGCGACCCCGGTGTGCGTCACGGGCGCCTGCGACTTCCGCTGCCTGCCCGGCTACGACGACTGCAACGGCAACGCGGGCGACGGCTGTGAGATCTCCCTCGGCAGCACCGCCAACTGCGGCGCCTGCGGGGTCGCGTGCGCCCGCGCCAACGCCGCCGCGACCTGCACTACCGGCACCTGCGCGCTCGGCGCCTGCGCGACGGGCTTCGGCAACTGCGACGGCGTCGAGGCCAACGGCTGCGAGACGGCCGTCGCCACCCCGGCCAACTGCGGCGCGTGCGGCGTCGTCTGCGCGCGGGCCAACGCGACGGTGACCTGCGCCACCGGCGCCTGCGCCCTCGGCACCTGCGCGCCGGTCTTCGGCAACTGCGACGGCAACGACTCCAACGGCTGCTAGGCCGCCCTCACCGGCAGAGCCATCTGCTGCGCGTGCGGCCGCGGGTGCGGCGCGG
>JAQBQI010000262.1 GCA_028287085.1 Myxococcaceae bacterium | reverse complement strand
CCCGCGACGAGGTCGCGCAGCAGCGCGCGCACCCGGGCGCCGCCCTCGGTGAGCGCCATGCCGCGGCCCTCGCGGGCCATCACCTCGAAGCCGAGCGCGGCGCTCACCTCGCGCAGCTGCCGGCTCAGCTGGCTCTGGCGCGAGGGGTTGCCGGGCGCGGCCTTCGCGATGCCTCCCGCGTCGGCGACGGCCAGGAAGGCCTCGATGCGCTCGACGCTCAGGCCCAGCAGCGGGCGGTGGACACCTGACTCTTCCGTCATGTCGCTGACGATACGATGTCTCGCGAGACAGGGGACAGCGGAGCAACTTCAGGGGTGTCGAGGAGGAGGAGTTGCGATGAGCGAGCCCATGACGGTGATGTTTTGCGAGCGGGTGCAGGCGGACGAGCAGGCGGCGTCTCCCAGCGCCGCGAAGCCCGCGCAGGTGGTGGCGGCGTGGCGCGCGGAGGGCCTCCCGATGCGGCTGATCGCGCCGGAGCCCGCGACGGTGGACGACCTCGCCCGCGCGCACGACCGCGCCTACGTCGAGGCGGTGCTCGGGCGGCGGCGCGACAACGGCTTCGGCACGCGCGACGCGTCGGTGGCGGCCTCGCTGCCGTACACGAGCGGGGCGATGCTGCACGGGGCGCGTCTGGCGATCGCGGGGCGCACGGCGGTGTGCGCGCCGGTGTCGGGCTTCCACCACGCGCAGTGGGGCGCGGCGTGGGGCTTCTGTACGTTCAACGGGCTGATGGTGACGGCGCTCGCGCTGCGGGCCGTGGGCGAGGCGAAGCGCGTGGCCATCGTCGACTGCGACCAGCACCACGGCGACGGGACGGCGGAGATCATCGCGCGCCTGGGGTCACCCGGGTGGCTGCGACACTTCACGGCGGGGGAGAGCTTTCATCGGCCCGCGCAGGTGGGGGCCTTCTTCGCGCGCCTCGACGAGGAGCTGCGCGCCATCGCCGACGGCTACGACGTGGTGCTGTACCAGGCGGGGGCCGATCCGCACGTCGACGATCCGCTGGGCGGGTGGATGACCGACGAGGAATTGAGGGAGCGCGACGCGCGGGTCTTCGAGGGCGTGGCCAAGGCCGGCGTGCCCATCGTGTGGAATCTCGCGGGCGGCTACCAGCGCGACCGCGACGGCGGCATCGCGCCGGTGCTGGCGATCCACACGCGGACGGCGCGGGAGCACCTGCGGGTGTTCGGCGGCGGCGCGACGGGCGCGCGATCGGAGACGGATCCGCGATGAGATGCGATCGGTCGTGAAGCCGCGGGTATTGGGTTTGTGGCCGAATCGACGTCGATCGACGGTGGGGAACCTGCGATCAATCGGGGTCCCCCGGTTCCGTTCTGGCGGGGGGCCCCGATACCCCCGCCTATCCCCGCCGCCCGCGATCACCCGTCGCCCGATCCACGCCGTATCGTCTCCGATCGTCGCTCCTTCGACGCGTCGCGGCGCCGTCCAACGGGCTTCCTCCCGCCTCCCTCCTTGATCGCCGGACGTATCACCGCCGCCTCCGGCCAACCCCCGCCGATACCTCCGCGTATCCCGCTTCGGTGACTCAAGCGGTGCTCCGAACGACGTGCGAATCATGACGTCCGACCGGAGCCCCGGGCACTGCCCGGGGCGGCCCTCCTGTTATTGCCTGGGGTGACGCGCCATCGCGCGGAACCCCAGCGACGTCCGCCGGTTGCGCCACCGTTGTGCTCGTAGAGATGTGGTCACCCATCAGCTCCCCATCGGGGAGAGGGAGGCGGGGGGCAGATCCCGGGCGTCGGCAGCGCGCGTGTACGCCGTGCCGCCGATGTCCCAGCCGTCGTCGACGGCTACATGCAGGATCACCCAGCTGCGCGCGGCCATATCCCATTGACGCTGCCCCCGCGCCTGCGGCAGCGTTGCCTGATGGCCAAACCTTCTACCCAATCGAAGTCCGCCGCCCTCCAAGCCCGCCTCGACCACGCCGACGCCGCCTACCAGTCCCTCCAATCGTCCCTGCTTGCCATTGACCCCGCGGTGCTCTCTCCCCTCAAGGGCGACCTCCAGCGCGCCGCCATCGCCGCCCTCGGCGTCGCCCTCTGGGCGCAGACCGACGAGCCCCATGCGCGCTTCACGGACGCCGCCTCCTGCAAGTCGCTGCGCTTCGACCTCGCGTCGATCAAGCGCCTGGAGTCCGCCGCGCTCGCGGCCTGGTACATCCGCCACCACGCCCTGCTCTCGGCCGGAACCTCCTCCGAGGCGAAGCTCCCGGCCGACCTCGACGCGCGCTCGGCCGAGGTGCGCAATCGCATGTTCAAGTGCGCCGAGTACAACCTCGACCACGACGCCGCCGCGGTGCGGGTGGTCGATCACGTGCGCCCCGGCACTGGCTACCTCGACCGCGCCAATGACCTCTACGCGCTCGCCAACCTCTATCGTCAGCACGGCCGCGCGCTCGCCGACGACCGCCGCCACTGGCGCGCCGACGACGAGAAGACCGCCCGCGCCCTCTACGCCGAGATCCTCCACGGGCTCGGCCTCGTCCCCGGCGCCGACGGCGTCGACTGGATCGAGATGGGCGCCCGCGCCTGGCACCTGCTGCGCACGACCTACGCCGAGGTGGCGACCGTCGGCGCGTGCCTGTACCGCCACGAGCCCGCCGACGCGCTCTTCCCCAACCTGGTCGCCCTCTCGCGCTCGCCCGCCTCGCCGTCGGCCCTTGCCGAGCCCCCCGCGCCGCCCGCGCCGCCCGCCTGAGCTGAACAACGACCCGACGTTGGGCGACAGCGCCTCCGCCGGCTGACCGCCCACGCCCGCAGGTGACGCCTCACCCGGAGCGAAGCGGAGGGCCGCGCCCGCCCACGTCCGCAGTCACCCTCTCTCGAAGCGACGAAGCGCCCCGAGCGATCGCTGGAACGTGGGTGGTCGCGCCCCTCCGCTTCGCTCCGGGCGAGGCCGGTGACTGCGGGCGTGGGCAGTCGGTCGGCAGAGGCGTTTCGCCCGCCCTCCCCGCCTGATCAGAAGCCCGCGGAGAGCGCCGTCCAGCGTTGCAGAAACGCCCGCATCGACGGGCGGTGCCGCGGGTCCATGCGCGTGGCGTCTTGCAGCAGCTTCACCAGCGGCCCGCGCCCCTCGAAGTCCGCCAGCTCGGACCACGGCAGCGACACCGACCCGTGCCGTACGAGCACCGTCTCCAGGTCGGGCTCGCCCGCGAGGAAGGGGTTGGCCCCGCAGAGCATCTCGAAGACCACCACCGCGAGCGCGTAGACGTCCACGGCCGGGCCGAAGGGCTCGATGCCCCGCACGACCTCCGGGGCGATGTACCCGGGCGTGCCCGTGATGCCCTCGTGGGCGCCGGCGCGCGAGGTCTCGGTCGCGATGCCGAAGTCGATGAGCACCGCGCGGATGAGCTCGGCGCGCGCCAGCGTCTCGGCCGTGAGCTCGACCCCGTCGGGCAGCTCGAACTGCGCCAGCAGGTTGGCCGGCTTCACGTCGCGGTGCAGCACGCCGCGCTCGTGCAGGTGCGCCAGCGCGCGGGCCACGTCGCGGACGATGGGGGCCAGCGCCGCCGGGGTCATGCGCCCGAGCCGCGTGAGCAGCGTCTCGAGCGAGGCGCCCGGGATGTACTCCAGCGCGATGTACGCGCCCTCGTCGACGAAGCCCGCGTCGACGATGCCCACGATGTTGGGGTGCACCACGCGGGCGAGGCGCTCCATCTCGCCCTCGAAGAGCGCGCGCGCGGTCTCCGCCGAGGTGCCCCGCATGCCCGCCCACGGGAGCAGCTTCACCACCACGCGCTTGCCCGGCGCGGGGCCCTCCGCGAGGAAGGTCGACGCCATGCCGCCCTCGTGCGCGCTCGACAGCTCGCCCAGCACCCGCAGCCGCCCGATGTGCCGCGCGCCCATGGTCTCGGTGCGCACCGCGGAGGCGGCCATCGCGCGCACCGCCACCATCGCCCGCGCCAGCGCGCTGCGCACGAGCGACGAGAGCAGCGGGCCGCAGCCGGTGGCGATGGCCTCGCAGAGCGCGCCGAGCTCGCCCAGGTAGTGCTCGACCACCTCGGTGCGCCGGGCCGCGTCGACGAACTTCAGCGAGGTCGAGGTGAGCAGCCGGTCGAGCTGCGCGGCGCGCTCGGTGAGCGAGGTCACCGCCGTGCGCCCGGTGCGGGCCGCGGGCGCGGGGCGCTCGTGGTCGAGGGTGAGCGCGAAGGTCGCGTCGGCCGCGAGCCGGCCGAGGGCGTCGGCCACGCGCGCGAAGTCGGTGAGGTCGAAGCGGGGGAGGCCCGACCAGTGGTCCTCGGGGCGGCGGCCGACGAGGGAGTTGCAGCAGGCGACGAGCTCGCCCAGCGTGCGACCCAGCCGGCAGTGGTCGCCCACCATCGACTGCAACGACGCGAGGTCCTGCGCGGCGTCGCGGCCCGATCGGGTCATCAGCTCCACCAGCCGGAACCACCCCTGCACCCGGTCGCCCGCCTCGTCGTCGACGATCCACCGGCGCAGGCGCACCTGCGTCGGGCCCATCACCCCGCGCAGCGCCATCCAGGTCATCACCGCCCCGATGGCCCCGTGGCCCAGCGTCGGCACCAGCGCCGCCGCGAGCTCGACCAGCGCCGCCGCCACGTGGCGCTCGAGCGCGCGCTGCCCCACCAGCGGGTCTTCGGCCACGCGCTCCAGGGTCTCCAGCACCTGGTCGCGCACCGTCTCCGCCGCCACGTGCCGGTTCGTCGGCGGAACCCTCGGCAGCACGGTCGCCGACCGCAGCAGCCACCGCCGCCACACCGCCGCCGCCGGCGCCGAGCGCCGCAGCCCCGACCAGACCATCTTCAACAGCCGGTCGCGCAGCGCGTCGACCAGCGCCAGCGCCGCCGCGCGCGCCGCCACCTCGCCCAGGTGGTGCGCGATCACCTCGAGGTCGCCGTCGACCACCAGGTCGACCACCTCCTCCAGCGTGAGGCTCCCCTGCGCGGCGTCGCGGACGTCTTCGCGCGCCAGCGAGCGCACCGCCCTGGAGATGATCGCGTCGAGCTCGGCGCCGCAGTCGTCGATGAGCGCGCGCGCCTCCGGGGCCGCCGGCCACTGCCCCACCGCGTGCGCGAGCTCGGCGATGAGCGCCTGCGGGGCGCGCGGGGCCTCCGGGTGCACCAGCCGCACGGTGATCGCCTCGGCCCGCTCGGCGCGCTCGTTGTCGGCGCTCGACGCGCGCACCCCGATGGCCTTCGCCTGCACGCCCGCGGCGACCGCGCGCGCCGCCTCCTGCGCGTGCGGCTGGCGCAGCGCGACCTCCTGCATCGCCCGCGCGACGGCCAGCCACGCGTCGGGACCGCCGCGCTCGGCGAAGGCCGTCGCGAGCGCGCTCCAGCGCGGGTCGCCGTGCGCCACGTGGTCGGGCAGCGACACCGCGAAGGCCGCCACCTGCGAGGCCAGCGAGAGCGACCACGCGCCGGTCTCGACGGTGTGCACCGAGGTCGACGCGTCGCCCGCCACCACCGGCCGCTCGA
>JAQBQI010000246.1 GCA_028287085.1 Myxococcaceae bacterium | reverse complement strand
CGCGCTGCGGGCGGCGCTGGGCCTGGCCGACCTCTGCGTCGAGCGCGGCGACCGCGACGCGGCGGCTCGGTGGCTCGAGGAGATCGTCGCGCGCGACCTGTCGTTTCCGGGGGCGCGCGAGCGGCTGCGGCGGCTGGGCGAGGGGGCCCGACCGGGCGACGCCGGGGCGACGCTGCTGGCCCCCGACGCGCGCGCGGGCATCGGGCGGTACGTGCTGCTGAAGGAGCTCGGGCGCGGGGGCGCGGGGGCGGTCTTTCTCGCGCGCGACGAGCGGCTCGGCCGCGAGGTCGCGGTGAAGCTGCACCACGGCGGCGCCGGGCGCGAGGCGCGGCGGGCGCGCATGCGGGCCGAGGCCGAGGTGGCCGAGGCGATCCGCTCGGCGCGGGTGGTGCGGCTCTACGACGTGCGCCCCGAGCAGGGCGCGCTGGTGATGGAGCACTGCGCGGGGGGCTCGCTCCGGCAGGCGATCGCGCGCGGCCCCGTCGCCCTGGAGCGGGCGCGCGGGTGGACGCGCGACGTGGCGCTGGCGCTGGCGCGCATGCACGAGGCGGGGTGGGTGCACCGCGACCTGAAGCCGGGCAACGTGCTGCTGCGCGCCGACGGCCGGGCCGTGGTGTCCGACCTCGGGCTCGCGCGCCGGGCGGGCGAGCGGGCCGACGCCGTCGAGGGGACGCCGGGCTTCACCGCGCCGGAGGCCCGCGCGGGCGAGCTCATCGCGCCGCGCTCGGACGTCTACTCCTTCGGCGCGATGGGCCTCGCCCTGGGCCTCGGCGAGCACCCGGCCTCCGACCGTCTCTTGCGCCGCTGCCTCTCGCCCGGCGCCGACGAGCGCCCCGCCGACGGGGCCGCGCTCGTCGCCGCGCTCGCGGCCATCGCCTGACTAGCGCAGCTCGCCCGAGCGCACCGTGTGGACCGCGCCCCGGTCGTCACGGATCACGATCGCGCCCGTCGGGTCGAGGTCGATCGCCGTACCCGTGACCTCGCCGGCGGTGACCCGCGCGCCGATGGTCTCGCAGCGGTCGAGCAGGCGCCGTCGCACCGCGCCGAAGCCGTCGGCGCAGAGCGCGCCGAGCGTCGCGTCGAGGCGGTCGAGCAGCGAGCGGAGCACCGCGGCGCGGTCGAGGTCGGCGCCGCGCACGAGCCGCAGGGAGGTGGCGATCGCGGCGAGCTCGGCGGGCATCGCGTCGCCGCGGACGTTGACGCCGAGGCCGAGCACCACCGCGCTGGGGTTCGTGCCGCGGTAGATCGCCTCGGCGAGCAGGCCGGCGAGCTTCTTCCCGCCGTGGCGCACGTCGTTGGGCCACTTCACGGCCGTGGGCGACGGGGTGTACTCGTCGAGGGCCTCGGAGACCGCGAGCCCGGCGCCGAGCGCGAGCAGCGGGGGGTCGACCCGGTCGAGGCCCGCGCGCCACACGATGGAGAGGTAGAGGTTGTCGCCGGGGGGAGAGGTCCAGGTGCGACCGAGGCGGCCGCGGCCCGCGGTCTGCGCGTCGGCGAGGACGGCCGCCCCGTGCCCGGCGCCCTGGTGGGCGAGGGCGCGCGCGTCGTCGTTGGTCGAGCCCGTCAGCGCCTTGAGCACGAGGGGGTGGCCGAGCCGACAGCCCGGCGAGGCGACGAAGCCCTCGAGGTCGCGCACCGCGCTCAGCCCGGGGTCGAGGCCCACGAGCCGGTGACCTCGAGGTCGAGGCCGATGTCGACGGCCCGCGCGCCGTGGGTGAGGGCGCCCACCGAGAGCACGTCGACGCCCATCGCCGCGAGCGCGGCCACGCGTTCGAGCGTGATGCCCCCGGAGACCTCCACCACCGGCTGGTGCGCGCGCGCCCGGATGCGGCGCACGCCCTCGACGGTCTGCGCGTCGTCGAAGTTGTCGAGCATGAGCACGTCGACGCCGGCCGCGAGCGCCTCGTCGAGCTCGTCGAGCGACTGCACCTCGCACTCGATGCGCATGGTGTGGGGCGCCGCGCGGCGCGCCCGCTCGACGGCGGCCCGCACGCCGCCGCACACGGCGACGTGGTTGTCCTTGATGAGCACCGCCGAGGAGAGGTCGTTGCGGTGGTTGTGCCCGCCGCCGGCGCGCACGGCGTAGCGGTCGAGGGCGCGCAGGCCGGGGTTGGTCTTACGGGTGTCGGTAATCCGGGCGCGCGGCGACGGCCCGAGGGCGTCGACGAAGCGGCGGGTCAGGGTGGCCACGCCGCACATCCGCTGGAGCAGGTTGAGCGCGCTGCGCTCGCCCGTGAGCACGCCGTGGGCGGGGCCCTCGATGACCGCGACGACGTCGCCCTTCGCGAGGCGCGCGCCGTCGGCCACGCGGGGCGAGAAGGTCACCCGCGGGTCGACGCGGGCGAAGACGCGGGCGGCGACGGAGAGGCCGGCGAGCACCATCGGCTCGCGCGCCGCGAAGACGCCGCGCGCGAGGGCGTCGGGCGGCACCACGGTGCGCGTGGTGACGTCGCCGGCGGCGAGGTCTTCGGCGAGGGCGAGCTCGACGACGCGGTCGACCTCGAGGGGGGAGAGCTCGGCGGGCGAGGGGAGAAAGGCGGGGTTCATCGCGAGCGGTCCGTTAGCACACAATTGCGCGCCGTCAGACGGGGGGGCGTGGGCGCCCGCGCGGGGCCCCCTTGTCGGGGCGTCGGCGGGGCACTCCATATGGCGGCGCGAGTGCGTCGCGGGGGCCGCCGGGGCCTGCTGTCGATTCCTCGCGCGACCCCCCGGTGAACCTGTTAGCGTCCCCGCCCGCGATCGACCGGCGAGGCCCCTGCCTGGATCAACCCCCAGCAGTGCCTCGGCCCCACGTCGGTGGAACGCATGCCTCTTGACAGGGTTGCCGCGAATATGGTGCTAGCGGCACCGCGGTCCTGCGGCGTTCGGTCGCAGGGCGGGAGAACCGAGGACGCGACCCGCGCGCCGGCCAGCAGACCGAAGACGAACCTCCGATGCAGATCTTCCCGCGCTCACTCAACCGTCTGCCGGCCATCGTCGCCGTCGTCGTCGCCCTCGCGGGCGGCCTCGTCACGTCGCTGGTCTGGTACTACTTCTCACCGCTGCACACGCAGGTCGGCTACCAGCCGCACCAGCCCGTGCCGTACAGCCACCTGCTGCACGCCGGCCAGATGGGCATGGACTGCAGGTACTGCCACGCGAACATCGAGCGCGCCGCGCACGCGATGATCCCGCCGACGCAGACCTGCATGAACTGCCACTCGCTCGTGCGCACCACCTCGGCCCGGCTCGCGCCGGTGCGCGAGAGCTGGGCGAGCGGCGAGGCCATCGAGTGGGTGAAGGTCCACCGCCTGCCCGACCACGCGTACTTCGACCACTCCGTGCACCTCTCGGCCGGCGTCGGCTGCGTCGAGTGCCACGGCCGCGTCGACCGCATGGACGTCGTGCGGCAGAGCCAGCCCCTCAGCATGTCGTGGTGCCTCGACTGCCACCGCAACCCGACGCCCCACATCCGCCCGATCGATCAGA
This sequence comes from Myxococcaceae bacterium, assembly GCA_028287085.1. Lineage (GTDB taxonomy): Bacteria > Myxococcota_A > Polyangia > Polyangiales > SCUS01. Next base: position 608 of record JAQBQI010000246.1, on the reverse strand, counting down.
TCACCAACATGGATCCCAGTCTGAGTGGCACCGCGCAGCCCCCGCGCACGCTGAACCCACCGCAGACCTGCTCAGGGTGTCACCGATGACGCATCGCAAGCCGTACGAGTTCGAGGGGCCCGCGCCCGACGCCGCGGTCTACTGGACCAGCCTCGATGACTTCACGCTACAGCAGAGCCCCGACCCGGCCGCCCGCGCGCACCTCGCCGCGGAGTTTCCCCGCGAGGCGCTCGACTTCTCCGACGGGGTCTCGCGCCGCGGGTTCATGACCCTGATGGGCGCGGCCGTCGCGCTCGGCACCCTCGAGGGCTGCCGCCGGCCGGTCGACAAGATCCTGCCGTACGCGCGCATGCCCGAGGACGTGGCCGTCAACGTGACGAGCTACTACGCCACCGTGCTCGACCGGCGGGGCGAGTCGCTCGGCCTGCTCGTCGAGAGCCACGAGGGCCGCCCGACCAAGGTCGAGGGCAACCCCGACCACCGCGCGAGCCTCGGCAAGACCGACCTGCTGACCCAGGCCTCGGTGCTCGACCTCTACGACCCCGACCGCGCCCGCCAGCCCTCCACCCGCGGCGAAGACAAGCGCTACGCCGACGCCGAGGCCGCGC
>JAQBQI010000244.1 GCA_028287085.1 Myxococcaceae bacterium | reverse complement strand
GTCGGGCACGCCCGCGTCCATCGGAGGCGCGGCCGGGGGACAGGCGTCCGAGCCGTCGGCGCGGGCGCAGGGCGTCGGGTCGCACGCGTCGCCCAGGCCGTCGCCGTCGGCGTCGTCCTGCGTGGTGTTCAGGTCGAAGGGGGGATTGAACACCCGCGGGCAGTCGTCGCCCGCGTTGGGCACGCCGTCGCCGTCGCTGTCGTCCGCCGCCGGGGCACCCGACACCGCGGCGATCATCCCGCCGCCCGCCGCCCGCCGCGGAATCGCGGGGTGACCGAAGTCGCAGCGGTCGAGCTCCGGGCCGCCGCAGCGGAAGAGCGGGAAGAGCTCATACGCGTAGCAGTAATCCCCCGGCGCGGCGCCCGAGCACATGGCGTCGGCCGTGCGCGCGGTCTCGAGCGCGGCGGCCAGCGACCCGCGCAGTCCCGCGAGGTCGGAGGGCTGCGCGCAGACCACCTTGCGCACGCCGCAGACGCCCGACATCCCGCCCGGCGACATGCCCTCCGGCACGGCCATGCAGCCCATGCCCGCGACCACCGTCCCGGCGAGCAGCGGGGCGTCGCCGTAGATCGCCTTGCCGCCCACCACGACGAGGCGGACGTCCTGCGCGCGCGCGTCGAGCAGCGCCCGGTAGGGGTGCGTGCGGTCGCCGGCGAAGACCGCGAGGTCGGCGAGGTAGCCCGGCGCGAGGCGGCCGAGCTGGTCGTCGAGGTTGAGGGCGATCGCGCCGTTGACCGTGGCCATCGCGACGAGCTCCACGTCGGTGAAGGCGCGGTCGTAGTAGCGATCGTTGAGGTGCGCCGCGCACTGGAGCTCGCCGATGAGGTTCATGCTGCCCGACGGGGTCCAGTCGACGCCGAGGGCGATGGTGACGCCGAGGGCGCGCGCGGTCGTGACGTCGGCGGTCTCGCCGTAGAGGTCGACGTTGCTGCGCGGCGACCAGATCAGGTCGGCCTCGACGCGGCCCATGCGCGCGAGCTGCGCCGTCGAGCACCCGAGGCAGTGCACCACCGCCGTCTTGTCGTTGATCACGCCGTTGCGGTCGGCGACGTCGAACTCCGAGCGCGCGTTGGCGTCGATGCCCTCGGCGACGTGCGGGAGGAAGGCGCGGTAGCTGCGGTCGTTCATCATGCGCCCGCGCACCGACGCGAGGTGCGCGGCGGTGGTCGCCTCGTTGGGCGCGCCCGTGGCGGTCGAGACCAGCACGGTGTCGATGTCGGGGTCGACGAAGGCGCCGGTGAGCCCGCTGCCCGCGGGGTCGAAGGAGTCGAGGTTGCGCACCCACCCGCCGACGTTGACGTCGTCGAGCAGCGAGCCCGCGGTGCCGGCCATCGCGGTGGTTCCGGCGAAGGCGAGGCGCACCTCGGCGTAGCGCTGCGCGAGGCGCTGGTTGGTGCGGCTGGTCGAGCCGAAGGGGCGGTGCGGGATCTTGAAGGTGTCGTAGAGCGGCTCGTGGTTGCGCCACGTGTTGCGGTTGTCGTAGCGCCGCTCGTGCCGAAACACCGGCATGTGGTTGTAGTCGGCGTGCTGGTGCGGATCGATCAGCCCCGGGAAGATCACCCCCTCCGCGCACACGACCTGGGCGCCCCGCGCGTCGGGCTCGCCGCCGCAGTCGGGGCCCACGCACGCGATGCGGCCCGTCTCCGCGGAGAAGAGCACCTCGCCGTCGCAGACCACGCGGTCGGGGGTCACCACCGTGCCGCGCACGCGCACGAAGCGGGTGTTGCCGGCGGCGGGGACGCAGGCCGCGAAGGTGCCGGGGCAGGTCTCGGTGGCGGCGCCCACCGCGGCGTCGCCGGGGGCGATCGGCACGTCGCGGGGCGCGTCGACGGTCGCCGCGTCGGCGGGCTCGGCGGGCGGCGACGAGCAGGCGGCCGCGAGGCCGGCGACGACGAGGCAACGGGGGAGCAATGCGCGCATCGCGGCGATGCTTGTCGATCGACCCGGCGTTGTCTACCGGCGCGCTCGAGCGGGGCGACCGCTACTTGTCACCCGGCATCGGCACCGAGGGCGCGCGGCCCGACAAGCGCGCCACGACCGAGACCAGCTCCACCGGGTCGACCGGCTTCGCGATGTGGCAGGTGAAGCCGGCCTGCAGCGCCCGGTCGCGGTCGGTGCCGCGCGTGTAGGCGGTGAGCGCCACGGCCGGGATCGCGCCGCCCATCCCCGAGGGGAGCGCGCGGAGCTTCTCGACGAGGGCGTAGCCGTCCTCGCCGGGCAGGCCGATGTCGGCCACGAGCATCGCGGGGTGCTCGGCCTCGACCAGGCGCAGCGCCTCGGCCGCCGACCCGGCGACGCGCACCCGCGCGCCCACCTCCTCGAGCAGCGCGCGCAGCCACTCGCGGATGTCCTCGTGGTCGTCGACCACCACCACGTGCACCCCGTCGAGCGCGGGCAGCGGGCGCGGCTCGCCGGACGGCCGCAGCGCCCGCTCGGGGGCCGACGAGACCTCGGCCGGGTGCGCCGCCGCCTTCCGGGGCAGGGAGACGGTGAAGCGCGAGCCCCGACCTTCGCCCTCGCTCGCGACCTCGACCGTGCCGCCGTGGAGCTCGACGATGTGGCGCACGATCGAGAGGCCCAGCCCGAGGCCCCCGCAGGTGCGCGTGCTGGTGCCGTCCGCTTGACGAAAGCGCTCGAAGACGTGGGCGAGGAAGCCAGGGTCGATGCCCCGACCGGTGTCCGCCACCGTCACGTCGATGGTCGACTCGCGGGCCGCGACGATCACCTCCACGCGGCCCCCCCCCGGCGTGAACTTCACCGCGTTCGACAGGAGGTTCCAGAGCACCTGGTGCAGCCGGTGGGGGTCGCCCGTGAGCACCGCGTCGGCGGCGGACACCACCGCCAGCTGCACCGACTTCGCGTCCGCCGCCGGGCGCACCGTCTCCAGCGCCGCCTCGACGAC
>JAQBQI010000240.1 GCA_028287085.1 Myxococcaceae bacterium | reverse complement strand
GGGTCCTCGCCTCGCGCAGCCGCGCCTGGGCGACGCGCACGGCGGCGCGGGTCTCCTCGGCCCCCTCGGCGAGCGAGCGGCCGGTGGCGTCGAGCTGCGCGCCGAGCGCCGAGCGCTGCGGCGCGATCGCGTCGAGGCGGGTGCGGGTCTCGGCGTGCTGGAGTTCCTCGGCGCGCACGTCGAGCTCCACGAGGACGTCGTCGGGGCCCACGACCTGGCCGAGGCGCATGCGGTTGGCCGCGACGCGCCCGGACTCGGCGGCCTCGACCGGGAAGACCGCGGTGCCCACCTCGACGCGCGCCGAGGTGCTCTGCTCGCGGACCGGCACGCGCGCAAGCCAGAGCCAGGCCGACCACAGCCCGAGGACCAGCGCTGCGCCCGCGATCCCCGCGAGAGAGCCGCGCCCGTCGTCGGCGGCGAGCGAGCGCGTCGAGCGCGAGAAGGGCGTGGTCATCGGTCAGGTTTCCGGGCGGAAGGTCACCGCCGGCTGCGCGGGAGTCAAGTCGACCCGCTCCGGCCGTGCCCCGGCTTCGACGCCGTGACGGCGAGCGCGAGCCGCGCCGTCACCCGGAGCAGCCCGGTCGGTCGGTTCCCCCTCGGGATCGACTGTTACCGCGGGCTCCGCGGGCGGGGGCCCGTTGGCCGGATTTTCCAGCCCGTCGTCACGTCGGCGCGGCGACGTTCAGCGCGGGGCGGCGGGCCCTCGGCAGATGCGCGAAGAGGTCGGCGCGGAGGTCGTCGCGAAGGCGGCGGCGGGTCGGGTCGGTCCAGAGGTTCCGCCGCTGGAACGGATCGTTCACGAGGTCGTAGAGCTCGCCTTCGGTGCCGTCGTAGCGGGGCCACGCGGAGCCGCGCAGCCACAAGCGCTCGTAGATCGGAAACCGGCCACCCTGGTCGGTGGTGCTCGGGAGGTACGACGTGCACACGAAGCCGTCGCGATAGATCGTGCGGAGGTGCATGCCGACCGCCGCGAACTGGCTGTCGAAGGTGGTCAGCACGCGTTCGCGTCGAGGCTCGCCGGGCTCCCCCGTGGGCAGCGGCCGCCCCTCCATCGCGGGCGGCGCCGACAGCCCGGCGATCGCGAGAAAGGTGGGAGCGAGGTCGACGTGCCCGACCGGGTCGTCGATCACCACGCCGGCACACGCCGCGTGCGCGGGCGCCGGCCGCCACACCAGCGGCACCTGCAGCAGCGAGGTGACGTGGTACGGGCCCTTGAAGAGGAGCCCGTGATCGCCCTGGAGGTCGCCGTGGTCCGACGTGAAGAAGACGTCGGTGTGCTCGTCGAGCCCGCGCTCGCGGAGGAACGCGAGGAGCCGACCGACGCCGTCGTCGATCAGCTCGTTCTCGACCTGGATCATGGCGTCGACCTCGCGCAGCTGATCGTCCGTGAGCGCGCCGGGCCGGAAGTTGATCGGGCCTCCTTCGGGGTTGAGGAACCTGCCGTCGTACCAGTCGAGCCAGTGGCGCGGGCGCGTGGCGAGCGCCTCGCGCGCGGCCTCCGCGGTGCGCGGTCGCCCTTCCGGTAGCGCGCGGTCGCGGAAGGAAGGCGCGCGCCGCTTCACCTCCTCGAGCGGCGGATCGAAGGGATGGTGCGGATCGGGGAAGCTTACCCACGCGAAGAACGGCTGCTCGACGTCGAGCGTGCGGAGGTGCGCGATGGCGCGGTCCACGATCCAGTCCGTGTGGTAGCGGCCGCGCGGAATGGGGTTGTGCTTCACCTCCGGCGCGCCGGTCTCCCCCCCGCCGTTGCCCGTGAGAACGGTGCCGAACCCGGCGACGTCCCCTGGGTGCTCCGACCACAGCCAGTCCGCGTAGTGGTGACCCCCGACCGGGCCGTGGGTGGCGAGCTCGACGTGCGCGAAGCCGCGCCACGGGCCGTTCGATCGCCGGGCCGCGAGCCGGTTCTCGGGAAAGCGGAGGAACGGATCGAGGTGGGGATCGAAGTGCGCCTTGCCGATCAGCGCCGTGTGGTACCCGGCGGAGCGGAGGAGCGCGGCCACGTTCGGTCCGTCGTCCGGCGCGGAGATGCCGTTCGCGACGACGCCGTGCGTGAGCGGATGCTGGCCCGTGAGCATCGTGGTGCGGCTCGGCATGCACACGACGTTCTGCACGTGCGCGCGGCGGTACAGGACGCCGTCGTGCGCGAGAGCGTCGATGAAGGGCGTGCGCGTGTAGGGATTGCCGTTCACGCCGAGCGAGTCGAAGCGCTGCTGATCGGTCGTGACGAACAGGATGTTCCGGCGCCGCGCGCCGGTGGTCGCGCTCGACCGGTCGGCGACACTCGCCTCGGAGGTCGGCGTCTGCACGCGCGCGGAGGTCGCGCGGCGCGCGAGGAAGACGCCCCGCGAGAATCGAAGGATGCTCGCACCTGCGAGCTGGCTCAGGAGGGGCGGCGCCGAGAGCTTCATCGCCCCAAAGGCTAGAGGCTGCTCGCCGCGAAGTCCCGCGTGCGGGGGTCGAGGGGCGTCGCGATCTCCGAGAGCGAGCCTCGACGCCGCGCCGCCGGGCGGATGTGATCGCGGCCGCCGAAGGGAACCGACGGTGTCGCGGCGCCGCAAGATTGCGAACTCGACCGGCCTGAGCCTGCTCTCGCTGGCGGTTGCGCTGCTGGTCTTCGTCCACGTGCGGGGGCGGCGGCCTGGGCGACCGGGCGCGAGCCCAGGAAACCACTACCCCGCGCGATCGCCCTCGCGCGCCACGAGCTCGTAGAAGCGCACCGACCCCAGCGCGCCGAGCGCGTCGAGGACGTCCTGCTCGCTCAGCGTGTCGCGCGCGAACGCGGCGACCAGCTCCCCGACGACGAAGCGCCCGCCCTTGTTGAGGTGCTCGACGAGCGGGAGGAACGCGGGCGTCGCGGTCACCACCAGGCCGTTGACCGACGTGGGGAACCCGGCGTCCTCGCCGTCGAGCCAGCGCAGGGGGTTCTCCGCGTCGACCTCGAACACGTCCGCGGGGTCGAGCGCCGGGGCCGGGCCCTCCTCGGGGACGCGGCGGAATCCGTAGGCCGTCGCCCACATGAGCCCGAACTCGCGGCGCGCGCGGCGCACCGTTTCGTCGTCGAGGAGGCGCCGGAGCGTCGCGTCGAGCCCGTCGACGATGGCGCGGACGCCGCCCGCCGAAGTCGGCGCGGCGTAGGGCGGGTCGGCGGAGGAGAAGCCGTCCACCGCGAAGCGCGAGATGGCCTCGTTCGCGATGCGGAAAGGGCACCCGGACGCCCGGGACGCGCTCGGGAAGAAGGCCACCGTGGCGGTCGTCACGAACGCGTCGTCGACGCCCTCGGCGACGTGCCAGTACGACGCGGGCCAGAAGAAGACGTCGCCGGGTCCCCCCTCCAGCACCACGGCGCGGTCGCGGTGGGGGCCGTAGTCGAGTTCGGGGTCGAGGTTGACCTGCGACGCCTCGGCGCCCTCGAAGACCTCGGGCCGGTCGGCGAACACCTCGTAGGGCCACACGAGAAAGCGCTTCCGCCCGCGCAGGACGAAGGTCACCGTCTCGAGGCTGTCCTTGTGGACGCCGAAGAACGACTTTCGGTAGTTGCCGAAGAAGATCTCCGAGTGCGCGCCGCCGGGCGTCACGCCCCGGCGCTCGTACAGGGCGCGCGCGACCGCCACCGCGCTCCACCAGAGGTCGCCGCCGAGGGACTGGACCTCCGAGACCAGCATCCCGAGCTCCCGGCCGCGCGCCCACGCGGCGACGCGCGCCTCCCACGCGTCGAAGCCCTCGCCCTCCGCCGGGAGGTGCTCGTCCATCCGGAAGCCGACGGGCTGACCGTCCGCGTACACCCGCGGGATCGTCGCCGTGTCGCCGCCGTCGAGCCGCGCGTGGAGCCCGCGCAGCGCCGCGAGCACCGCTTCGGGCGTCGCGTACGGGACCTCGTTCGGCGCGCGCCAGACCGCGGGGCTACGGCCCCAGTGTTCGTGGGCGATCGCGTCGAGGACCGCGCTGGGGATTTTGAAGGGGTGCATGGAAGAGGGAGCGGGGAGACCCGGGGGGCCCTGGAGGGTTGAGCCCCCAGGGGCCCCCGCAGGTCGGAATCACTACGCCCGGAGGCGGCCGGCCTTGACTGAGGACTTGACCTTCATCTGGTGCTCCTTTCGCTCCGAAGAGCGGCCGATCGGTAGCCTTAAGCCACCCGTCATAAGTATTTTCCCACCCCCTGGTGGATCTACGGCACGCTCCCCGGCGTGAGCAACGAGGGCACGATTCGGGTGACCGCAGCCCAGCGACGACGCCTCCAAGCGATCGTTCAGGGCGCGGCCGGCAGCGCGCGGGTCCGCCTCCGCGCGACGGTGATCCTGCTGAGCGCCGAGGGTACCGGGGGCGAACAGATCGCGCGCGCGTTGGGCATCACCCGCCGCACAGTCACCAACACGCGCGCCCGATGGCGTGAGCGGGGACTGGCGGGCCTCGCCGAGGGGGCCCGCTCCGGTCGTCCCCCGCTCGCGACCGCGTCCTATCGGGCGAAGCTGCGCGCGACGGTGGAGTGCGACCCCCGCACGTTGGGCTACGCGTTCACACGATGGACCGCACCGCGCCTGGCTGCCTATCTCGCGAAGGTGACGGGCGTGCACCTCTCCACGCCGCGCCTGTTGCGGGTGCTGCACCGGGAGAAGTTCGTCTGGCGCCGGACCAAACGGACGTTGCGCAACTTGCAGGAGCCGTCCGAGATCGCCTCCACCCATCGCCTCCTGAAGCGCCTGAAAAAGGGGCTCTCCAGCTCGGCCGTGACTTCGAACTCTGGTACGGCGACGGGGTGACCTTCTCGCTCTTGCCGCAGGTCACCTTCGCGTGGCGGCGGCGCGGGCGCCCCAAGCGGGTGAGCACGCCCGGTCGCAACGTGCGCGTGTCCGTCTTCGGGGCGTATCGGTGGCCCGACGGGCCGTTCCGCTACGCCCTGGACCGAGGCGGGGTCCGCACCGACCTCTTCCTGCCGGTGCTGGCGTCCCTCCAGCGACGGGCTCGGCGGATCCATCGCATCCTCGTCCTGGTGCTCGACAACGGCTCGGCGCAGACCTCGAAGCGCTCGACCGCCGCCCTGTGGCGTGCGTTTCCAGGCGTGGTGGCGCTCTGGCTGCCGCCCTACTCGTCGGAGCAGCTCAACGACATCGAGAACCTCTGGCGGCACCTCAAGGACGACTACTTCTCCGAGATGCTGGTCACCCGACGCGAAGACTTCGCCGACACCGCGC
>JAQBQI010000225.1 GCA_028287085.1 Myxococcaceae bacterium | reverse complement strand
GGCGCGACGGTCAGCGCGGCCGGCGGCACGGGCGGCCCCGGCGGGACCATCTACTCCAACACCCCCGGCGGCAACGGCGGTCCGGGGCGCATCCGCGTCACGGCGGGCACCTCGACCTGCACCCTCGCGGGCACCTTCAGCCCGGCGCTCGTGAGCGGCTGCGCGCCGACCCCGGCGCCGGGCACCGCGGGCCGCGCGTACGTGGGCGCGTACCCCGACTGAGGGTGACGCCGCGCGGCGGCTGCACCATCATCGGGTGACATGATCGACGTCTTCGAGCTCGCCCGCTACGGCGAACAACTCCCCGCCCCCGCCCACGGACAGCGACCCTTCGACCAGACCCTCTCGGCGCTGGCGAAGGCGCTGTCGGCGTGGTTCCAGGACGCCTCGGGCCGCATCGCCGAGGCGCGCGGCGGCGTGCCCGAGGACCAGGCCGTCATCGCCCGCGAGTGGGACGAGCACGAGCGCCGCGCCCGCGAGGCCCTGCGGCGCTTCGCCGAGAGCGTCGAGCGCCAGCCCACCGCGGCCACCATGGGCAAGGTCAACGCGGGCAAGACCCTGATGCTCTCGCGCTGGTACGGCGACCTCGAAGAGCTGCGCGAGCTGCCCGTCGGTGACGCCGACACCACCGGCTGCCTCACGCGCCTCACCCGCAAAGGGGGCGCGCGGCTCGACAGCGCCATCCGGGTGAAGACCCTCGACAACGCGAGCTTCGAGCGCGAGCCGAAGGCGGCCGAGGAGGCGGCGGCGCTCGACGAGTTCCCCTCGTCGCTGCACGTCACCTTCGAGCCGGGCAACCGCGACGAGTTCGCCCGCGCCCTGCGCGTCTGCCGCTTCCCCACCGCCGACGACGCCAACTACGAGCTCGAAGAGGTGCGGCGCGGCGACTACCACGTCACGCGCCTGCGCACCGGCGAGCTGCGGCTGCGCTCGCTGCAGCTGCGCGCGAGCGAGGTCACCCTGCGCGTGCGGCCGCTGCCCGACACCCGCGCCTCCCGCATCTTCGAGGTGCTCGACCTCGTCGACTGCCCCGGCGCCGACCCGCAGATCGAGGCCGACGCCGCCCGCCACCTCAAGGCCGCCAAGAACCACCTCGTCTTCCTCCAGGCCGTCAACGACCTCGACCTGCTGATCCTCGTCTGCTCGTCGCAGCCGAGCGCCATCCGCCCCGGCACGCAGCTGCTGCGCGGGCCGTGGCGCCACTGGGTCGAGCGCTGCGAGGGGCAGATGCGCGGCCGCGTGGTGCTCGCCCTCACCTACGCGGGCGAGGCCATGCGCCAGTGCGCCGAGCGCCTGCGCGAGCTCGACCGCCCCGAGCACGAGCGCCAGCTCAACACCCTCCAGAGCCTGCCGCAGTCGGTCTTCGGGTCGGTCATCCAGCCGCTGCGCGGCGCCCTCGACGGCGCGCTCGCCGAGGCGCTCGACCCCAACGACATCAACGCCTGGCCGCCCTTCGTCCTGCTCGAAAACCGCGGCGTCGACCCCGACCTCGAGATCGACCCCGCATTGATCGCCGAGGCCCGCGCCGCCGTGGTCGCGCACCTCGACGCCGACGCCATGCCCGCCGAGACGCCCTTCGCGTGGCGGGTGATCCACCTCTTCGCGCGCAGCTGGGTCGACGACGTGGCGCGGGTGCGCGCCGCCGAGCCCACGGCCCGCAAGCGCTTCCTCGCGTGGATGGTCGACGTGGGCCTCGCCGTGGTGAACCGCGACGACCGCGGCCACGAGCTGCTCACGCGCCTGATGCTGCACCTCGGCCACCGCGGCGAGCTGCGCCGCGCCCGCTGCGCCGAGCTGGTCACCCTGGCCGAGCGCGCCCGCGACGCGATGATCGACCTGCACGAGCGCATCACCCGCGAGCCGCGCGCCGACCAGTCGGCCCTCGACGCGATGGACCACCTCGTGAAGCGCCTGCGCGAGCTGCTGCCGCGCGAGGGCGCGGCGATCCCCTTCCCCGCGGCGCTGCGGCAGCGCGCGCTCAAGCCCCACGACGCCCCGCCCCTCACCTGGGAGCTCCTCGTCGGCGAGTGCATCCGCTCGGCCTGCGCCGCGGTGCAGGCCGCGAGCAAGGCGCCCGACCTCGCCGCCGAGCTGCGCCCCGCGCTCGAGCGCATGCTCGAAGCCGACGGGGCCGCCAGCTCGCTGCGCGCCGAGGAGGAGCGCTACCTCGGCGACGAGCCCGCCAACGCGGTGCACTGCGCGCACTTCCTCCTGGCGCGCCTCGCCGCGGCGCTCGACTGGCTGCTGCACGCCACCGCCGACGAGCGCGCCCTCTACGCGGCGCGCACCCTCGGCGTCGACCCGCGGCGCACGGAGGTCTACCGGCGGTTGCGGCGCGCGGTGGGCGACCTGCTGGTGCCCGAGGAGGTCGAGCCGTTGCTCGCGACCGCGCGCGAGCAGCTCGACGCCCTGCTGCAAGAACTCTCGACCCCGGAGGCCCCGTAGTGCTGATCGATCACGGCGTGCTGCGCCTGCGCGCGGGCCTCGACCCGGCGCTCATCACCGTCCCGCTGGGGGCGTCGACGCGGCGCGGGGCCTTCGCCCGCGAAGGGGACGTCGCGAAGTTCACCCTCTACGCCAAGACCTTCCCCACCGAAGAGCCCACCGGCGAGTGGCTGCGCGTCGACGTCGACGAGCTGCACTGGATCGACGGCACCGCCCTCGCCCACGCCCTCGGGCGCACCGACGCGAAGGGCAGCGCCACCGTGGCCGCGCACGACCGCCCCGCGCTCGGCCGGCTGCACCTCGCGGTGCGCATCTACAAGAACGCCTCCAACTTCGAGCTCGCCCTCACCCTCGCCTGGAACCCCGTGCACGAGCGCACCGCGCTCATCGTCGGCACGGCCTCGTCGGCCGAGCGCGCCATGCGCCGCCTCTCCGCGCGCTCGGTGGTCGAGGAGGCCATCGTGCTCGACCCGCACCGCTTCGTGCTCGCGCCCGCCGGCTACGAGCGCTCGACCCCGCCCTGGGACAACCTCCTCGGCACCGCCTCCGCGCGCCTCGCGATCACCCCGTCGCCCGACGCGCCGCTGGTGATCCTGGCCGAGCGGCCGCACCGCCGCGAAGGCGAGACCGGCGCCACCGTCGCGATCGACTTCGGCACCCACGAGACCTCGGTGGTCACCCAGCGCGAGGGCCAGCGCGACATCACCGTGCAGGGCCCGTTGGCTCCGTGGTCATTCCACTGCATCGCGGTGTCGCTGCAGGGCGCCGCGTGGCACGCCGAGCTCGTCGCCCCGCCGCGCTCGTTCGAGGAGCGCACCACCCTCGGCAACCCCATCATGCCGCGCCCGCTGGCCGAGCGCTGGAGCGTGATGGCCCGCCGCGACGCCGCCCGCAACCGCGAGGAGACCGGCGTCCCGAGCGTGCTCATCCCGCGGCGCGCGGTGCCCGACGGCATCGACGGCCACCCCTTCGACGACCGGCGCGACCCGATCCTCGGGCACCGCGCGCTGCGCCTCGTGCGCAAGGCCATCGAGCGCGGCCCCGACCCCGACCCCACCTCCGACAACGCCAAACCGGCCGACGCCGCCGAGTCGGTCGACGTGCATGTCGAGGTCGACTCGCTCGAGCCCGCCCCGAAGCTCCAGATCGCCCGCAACCGCGCGCTCACCGACGAGTACCTCCGCGGCCTCTTCGACGAGCTCGCCGCGCGCGAGATCGTCAAGCCCACCGACGGCGGCCTCGGCTCGGTCGGGCCCATCCTGCTCAGCTACCCGGTGGCCTTCCTCGCCGACGACCGCGCGCGCCTCGAGGCCTCCGCCCGCGAGGCCCTCGCCGGCAGCGCGCTGCGCGGCCTCTGCGCCGACCCGCCCGACCAGCCGCTGACCTTCCTCGACGAGGCCACCGCGGCCTCGCTCGGCGCGCTCTACCACCGCTTCGGCTCGCTCTCCCTCGACCGCCTGCTCGACGCCTTCCAGCCCTTCAACGTCGACCCCGAGGCGGCGAAGCTGCCCCGCGCCGTGCGCGCCCTCACCTTCGACTGCGGCGGCGGAACCACCGACCTCGTGCTCCTCCGCCTGCGCGAGGACGGCGACCGCATCGTCTCGGAGATCGAGGACTTCTACGGCCTGCCCTTCGCGGGCGTCGAGATCACGCGCCGCCTCTGCCGCGAGCTGAAGCGCCGCCTGCGGCCGATGCTCCCGGCCGACCAGCAGGAGAAGCTGCGCACCCGCTTCGCGCGCGACGACGACCCGCCCGGCGCGTCGCGCTCCGAGGCCGACCGGCTGCGGCACAAGCGCACGCTCGGCTTCTTCTACTTCGGCGAGGCGCTGAAGATGGCCCTCGCGTCGGCCTCGCCCATCGACCCGAAGGCCCTGCGCGCCGCGATGGCCGTGCGGGCGCAGCAGTTTCTCCCCGAGCTCGACGTGACGCGCGTGCTCGACGCGCTGCCCGACCGCGCGTGGCTGGAGGAGTGCTCGGCGACGGTGCTCGCCCCGGCGCTGGAGACGGCCGAGCGCTGGCTCTCGCGCGAGGACGCGCCCGTCCAGGTGGTGCTCGCGAGCGGTCGGTCGAGCCAGCTGCCCGGCGTGGGCGAGCGGCTGCGGGTGGCCTGCGCGCGGGCGCCGCGCCCGGTGCTGGCGCAGCACTTCCTGTCGCCGCGCGAGTTCGCCTCGACCGAGCTCGGCTTCGGCGTGCTCGACCTGCACGCCGCGCGCAGCGGGAAGGCCCGCGCCGACCTGTCCAAGCTGGGCGTGGCGCTCGGCCTCGCCCACGGCTACGTGCTCACCACCAAGACCGGCGAGGGCCGCCGCCTCGTGGTGCAGCCGGCCGACGAGCACAAGCGCACCCGCTTCGTCGGCATCCTCCGGCAGGAGGGCCGCGGGGTGCAGTACGTGATGCCCGAAGACCGCCTGGTGGTGCGCGCCGACAACAAGCCCGTGCAGCACGACGAGATCGTCTGGATCGACGAGCAGCCCTTCGCGATGCGCGCCGTGCTGGGCCAGAACTTCCGCGGCCCGCCGAAGCCCGGCGCCGCGGGCAGCGTCGACCCGCCGATCCCCTTCGCGCAGGTGCGCTTCACGCCGGCGTCGATTCCCGAGCGCGAGCGGCTCGGCAACAAGCGCGTGCAGATCGGCTTCGCGCAGCGCTCGTCGAGCGAGGTCGCGATGGTGGGCCTGCGGGTCGAGCGCGAGGGCGCGCTGGAGACCTCGCTGCTGCCGCCCGACCACCCCATCGGGGCGCCGGTGTCGATCACCGCGGGCGGGCTCACGGCGCACTTCGAGACGCGCCGGCTGGAGTTCGACTTCCGCCGCAACGGCGCCATCGACCCCGAGGACCTCGACCGTGAGTGAGCCCACGCCATGGATCTCTTCGGGTCACTGCGACGCCTCTGGGCGTGGCTGTTTCGTCCCCTCGTCCTGCCCCCTTTGCTCCCCGAGCCGTCGCCCATGGCACCGACCCCCGCACCAGGCTCCCTCGGCTTCGTCGGCCTCGACGCGGGCGGTGCGGCCGTGAGCGACCTCAAGCTCTTCGGCTGGCTCAAGCACCTGCAGGCGGAGGTTCCGTACCCGCAGCCCTCGTACGGGCGCGTCGAGGCGCCGGCCACGCCCGCCGAGCTGGTCGAGCGCCTCGCCGAGGGCCACCGCGCGCTCGAAGAGGCGATCGAGCTCGCGGTGTCGCGCGAGCGGCCCACCGACATGGACATCGAGCCCGAGTGGTTCGTGGTGCTGGCCGACCAGCTGGTGCCGCTGATGTGCTGGTACGTCGGGCTGGGGCTGCCGCCGAGCTCGGTCGCCGTGCCGCAGGGGCTCATCGACCTCGTGCACCGCGCGAAGAAGCTCCCGATGGGCTTCTCGCACCTCTTCGACGGGCGCGTGGGCGACAGCATCGAAGGCTTCCGCGAGCAGCTCGAACGCTCGAAATCACGGCACGCCGAGATGCAGGCCGCCAACCTGGTGATCTGGCAGGTGCAGCTCGAAGCGCTGCTCCGCCCGCTGGTCGACGGCGAGCGCGGGAGCGTGTCGGTGGGCTTCGAGTTCCCGCCGCCGGGCGCGCGCATCGCCGACCTCGTGCCCCCGCCCGCCGCCGGCTCGCCCACGCACGGAACCGTCGCCCGCGTGCTCGTCCCCGCCCTGCTCGTCAGCCTGCGCGCGCCGCGCCCGGGCGTCGCGTCGTCCGACCCGTTGCAGCTCTCGCGGGGGCCGCACCTGCCGTGAGGCTCCGCCCCCTCGCCGCGCTCGCCGCGCTCGCCCTCGCGTGCACGCCCCGCTCGG
>JAQBQI010000217.1 GCA_028287085.1 Myxococcaceae bacterium | reverse complement strand
CACCGACGGCGCCAACTGCGGCGCGTGCGGGCGGCGGTGCGCCGCCGGCGAGGCCTGCGCCGCGGGCGTCTGCGCGTGCACCGCCGGGCTCTTCGCGTGCGGCGAGCGCTGCGTCAACCGCGCCAGCGACCCGGCCAATTGCGGCACCTGCGGCAACGTGTGCGCCGTCGGCCGCGTGTGCTCCCTCGGCCGCTGCCTCTGCCCGAACGGGACCGTCGCCGCCGACGGCGGGCGCTGCGTCGCGACGCAGGTCGACCCGGACAACTGCGGCCGCGTCGGCAACCGCTGCGACCCCGGCGAGGGCTGCCAGGGCGGCGTCTGCGTGTGCCGGCCGGGGCTCACCCGCGTCGACGGCGACTGCGTCGACACGCAGAGCAACCACGACCACTGCGGCCGCGCCAACAACGCCTGCCCCAGCGCGCAGGTGTGCGTGATGGGATCGTGCATGGGCGGGGGCAACTGCCGCGCGCCGCTGACCAACTGCAACCGCGACTGCGTCGACCTCGCGCGCAGCCCGCTGCACTGCGGCGGCTGCGGCAACGACTGCGACGCCCCCGACGCGTGCATCGACGGCGCGTGCCGCGAGACGCGCGTCGAGGCGAGCTGCGTGACCTGCCCCTGCGCGGCCTGCGCGGGCGACGCCCTGCGCTGCTGCACCTCGCCGCGCACCGCGGGCTACGCGCTCTGCGTCGACGCCGCGCGCTGCCCGTAGGCGGCGGCGCCCCGTCGCCCGACCGCCGCGCTTGAGGGTCGCGGACGGGGCGAGTACGAAGCCCCTCCACGTCGGCGAAGGCAGCACCCCATGTACGGCTCGATCGAGATTCGCGGCGCGCGCGAGAACAACCTCCAGAACGTCACCCTGTCGATCCCGAAGGGGAAGATCACGATCTTCACGGGGGTCTCCGGGTCGGGGAAGTCGTCGATCGTCTTCGACACGATCGCGGCCGAGGCGCAGCGGCAGCTCTACGAGAACTTCAGCATGTTCATCCGCAACCTCCTGCCGCGTTTCCCGCAGCCGGAGGCCGACGCGATCGAGAACCTGAGCATGGCCGTGGTCGTCGACCAGAAGCGCCTCGGCGGCGGCGCGCACTCGACCGTCGGAACCATCACCGACATCTACACCGTGCTGCGGCTGCTCTTCTCGCGCGTGGGCAAGCCCGCGGCGGGGCGCGCGACGGCCTTCTCGTTCAACTCCCCGGACGGCTGGTGCCCCGACTGCGAGGGCCGCGGCCGGCTCATGGGCGTCGTCGACGACGACTTCCTCGACTACGACAGGTCCCTCAACGAGGGCGCGATCGTGGCGCCCTTCTTCGTCGGCTGGGAGAAGCAGGCCTACGCGGCCTCGGGCTTCTTCGACAACGACAAGAAGATCCGCGACTTCTCGAAGGAGGAGATGGACCTGCTGCTCCACGGCAAGGAGCGCACGTACAAGCTCGCCGTCGGCGCCGGCTCGATGAACGCCAAGTACGAGGGGCTCGTCGAGCGCTTCACGCGCTCGTACATCCGCCGCGACCTGAAGACGCTCTCCGAGGCGACGCAGCGCAAGGTCACGCCGTACATCGCCCTGCGCCCCTGCACGCTCTGCCGCGGCACCCGCCTGAGCCAGGCCGCGCTCGCGTGCCGCATCGACGGGCGCAACATCGCGGAGATGAGCGCGCTGGGCGTGGGCGAGCTGCTGCCGCTGATCGCGGCCATCGGGGGCGAGGTCGCGGCGCCGATGGTGTCGACGCTCGGCGAGCGCCTCGGCCACATGGTGAACATCGGCCTCGACTACCTGAGCCTCGACCGCGAGACCGACACGCTCTCGGGCGGCGAGTCGCAGCGCGTGAAGATGGTCAAGCACCTCTCCAGCAGCCTCGTCGACGTGACGTACATCTTCGACGAGCCGAGCGTCGGGCTGCACCCGCGCGACGTGCACCGCCTCAACGAGCTGCTCGTGAAGCTGCGCGACAAGGGCAACACGGTGCTCGTGGTCGAGCACGACCCCGACGTCATCGGCGCGGCCGACCACGTCGTCGACCTCGGCCCCGGCGCGGGCCAGGCCGGCGGGCGCGTCGTCTACGAGGGCACCTACGCGGGCCTGCTCGCGTCGGGCACGCTCACCGGTCAGCACCTCGGCCGCGCGCGCCCGCTGAAGGAGGCGGTGCGCCGCCCGACGGGCAAGCTGTCGATCAAGCACGCGCGCGCCAACAACCTGCGCGACGTGAGCGTGGACATCCCGACCGGCGTGCTCACGGCCGTCACCGGGGTCGCGGGCTCGGGGAAGAGCTCGCTCATCCACGGGGCTTTTCTACCGGCGCACCCCGACGCGATCGTGATCGACCAGTCGGCGGTGGGCGCGAACGTCCGCTCGACCCCGGCGACCTACACCGGGCTGATGGACGACGTGCGCAAGGCCTTCGCGGCGGCCAACCGCGTCGAGGCGGGGCTGTTCAGCTTCAACTCCAAGGGCGCCTGCGAGGCCTGCAAGGGGCTCGGCGTGACCTACACCGACCTCGCATTCCTGGACGCGGTGAAGCTCCCCTGCGAGGCCTGCCACGGGCAGCGCTTCAAGGACGAGGTGCTCGCGCTCAAGCTCGACGGCCGCAGCATCGGCGACGCGCTGGCGATGACGGTCGCGCAGGCGCTCGAGTTCTTCAAGCCGAAGGAGATCCGCAAGCGGCTGGAGGCGATGCGCGACGTGGGCGTCGGGTACCTCTCGCTGGGGCAGCCGCTGAGCACGCTGTCGGGCGGCGAGTGCCAGCGGCTCAAGCTCGCGAGCGAGCTGCACAAGAAGGGCAGCATCTACGTGCTCGACGAGCCCACCACCGGCCTCCACATGGCCGACGTGGGGCACCTGCTGGTGATCCTCGACCGCCTCGTCGACGCCGGCAACACCGTCGTCGTGATCGAGCACAACCTCGACGTGGTGCGCCACGCCGACTGGGTCATCGACCTCGGCCCCGACGGCGGCAAGCGCGGCGGCGAGGTGGTCTTCGAGGGCACGCCGCGGGCGCTGCGCGACGACCCGCGCTCGATCACGGGGCACTACCTGCGCTGAGCCCCCGCGATGCAGGGGCTGTGACGGGTTCTGGGGTGCGCCGGGTTCGTGGCCCCCTCACCGCGCTGCCGCGCGCCCTCACCCCCATCGAATGATGGGGGCAAGGGCTCCGACGTCATGACGTGAGCGATGGGCTGAGAGGTCCGAACGCCGTCAGCTCGACCGCGAC
>JAQBQI010000197.1 GCA_028287085.1 Myxococcaceae bacterium | reverse complement strand
CAGGTGTGCTCGGGCGGGGCCTGCGGCACCACCTGCGCCCCGCCGCTCGCGACCTGCCCCGCGGTCGGCGGCGCGCCGCCCTTCTGCGCCAACACCGCGATCGACCCCGACCACTGCGGCGCGTGCGCGACCGCGTGCGCCCTCCCCGCCGTCGCGGCGAACGGCTGCGCGGGCGGCGC
The DNA here is from genome assembly GCA_028287085.1 of Myxococcaceae bacterium. Lineage (GTDB taxonomy): Bacteria > Myxococcota_A > Polyangia > Polyangiales > SCUS01. Next base: position 2,783 of record JAQBQI010000197.1, on the reverse strand, counting down.
GTGCACCGTCATCGCGTGCAACGCGGGCTCCGGCGACTGCGACGGCGCCGCGGCCAACGGCTGCGAGACCAACCTCCAGAGCAACAACGCGAGCTGCGGCGCCTGCGGGCGCACCTGCGCGCTGCCCAACGCGACGGCGGCCTGCGCCGGCGGCACCTGCGGCCTCGCGGCGTGCGTGGCCGGATTCGCCGACTGCGACGGCCTCGCCTCCGACGGCTGCGAGGTCAACGTCCGCACCGACAACGCCAACTGCGGCGGCTGCGGCACGGCCTGCGCCGCGGGCCAGGTCTGCTCGGGCGGCGTCTGCGGCACCACCTGCGCGGCGCCGCTCGCGACCTGCCCCGCGGTGGCCGGGGCGCCGTCGTACTGCGCGAACACCGCGGTCGACCCGGCCAACTGCGGGGCCTGCGGCGCGGGCTGCTCGCTGCCCTCGGTGGCCGCCGTGGGCTGCGCGGCCGGGGCGTGCACGGTGGTGCGCTGCGCCGCGGGCAAGGGCGACTGCAACGGCGCGGCGCCCGACGGCTGCGAGGCCGACCTCGTGACGGGGCGGGCGAGCTGCGGCGCGTGCGGGGCGGCGTGCGCGCTGCCCAACGTGCCGACGCAGACCTGCGTGGGCGGCGCGTGCACCATCGCGGCGGGCGCGTGCGCGACGGGCTTCGCCAACTGCAACGGCGCCGCCTCGGACGGCTGCGAGGTCGACACCCGCAGCAGCAACGCCAACTGCGGCGGCTGCGGCGTGGCGTGCCCGGCGGGCCAGAGCTGCTCGGCGGGCGCCTGCCGGACGACCTGCGCCGCGCCCAACGTCGTGTGCGGCACGGCGCCGGCGACCTTCTGCACCGACCCGACGATCGACCCGCGCAACTGCGGAACCTGCGGGCGCGTGTGCGCGCTGAGCAACGCGACGGTGGCGGGCTGCTCGGCCGGCGCGTGCACGGTGGTGGCCTGCGCCGCGGGCTTCGGCGACTGCGACGGCCTCGCGACCAACGGCTGCGAGACGGCCCTCGCGACCTCGGCGGCGAACTGCGGCGCGTGCGGGCGGCCGTGCGTACTGGCCAACGCGACGAGCACCTGCGCGGCGAGCGCGTGCGCGGTGACGGCGTGCAACGCGGGCTTCGCCAACTGCGACGGCAACGCGGCCAACGGCTGCGAGACGCGCACGCTGAGCGACGCGGCCAACTGCGGCGGCTGCGGGGTGGCGTGCCCGGCCGGGCAGGTGTGCTCGGCGGGGGCGTGCAGCACGATCTGCGCGGCGCCCAACACGGTGTGCGCGAGCTCGGCCTCGCTCTGCACCAACACGGCGGTCGACCCGAACAACTGCGGGTCGTGCGGGCGGGTCTGCGGGCTGGCGAACGCCGCGGTCAACGGCTGCGCGGCGGGCGCGTGCACGGTGGTGGGCTGCGCGGCGGGCTTCGGCAACTGCGACGGCAACGCGGCCAACGGCTGCGAGACCCCGACGGCGACGAGCGCCACGAACTGCGGCCAGTGCGGGCGCGTCTGCGCCGCGGGCCAGCTCTGCGCGGCCGGCGTCTGCACCCAGGACACGGCCGTGAACGGCTGCGCCGACGGCACGCGCGAGGGCTACCTCAGCCTGACCTCGTACCCGCTGATCGCGGCGTGCGCGGGGGGGTTCCAGGTGCCGGGCGTGCTGACGGCGACGCTCAACCCGGCGTGCGCGCGGGGCGGCGGCAACAACGGCGCGCGGCCGACGGGCGTCGGCTGCAACGTGGCCGACCTCTGCGCGGTCGGCTGGCACGTCTGCTACTCGTCCCCGGAGGTGACGGCGCGCTCGACCACGGGCTGCGCCAACTCCGCCCCGACGCCGGGGCAGTTCTTCGTCACGCGCCAGTCGAGCACGGGCTGCGGCGTGTGCGCGACGGGCACCAACCGCGCGAACCCGCCGTGCAACAGCTCGAGCTGCACCGCCGGCTGCGGCGGCAGCGACGCCGTCTCGAACGACGTCTTCGGCTGCGGCTCGGCCGGGGCGACGCCCGACGGGTCGTGCGCGCCGCTCAACCAGTTCGGCAACAACGTGTGCTCGTCGCTGCCCGCCGGCTGGAGCTGCGGCAGCGACGGCTTCACCGAGGCGCTCAACGTCGTGCTGACGACCCCCGCCGCCGGCGGGGCGCTCTGCTGCCGTGACTGACCGACGCCGGCGCCGACCCGCGCGCCGGTCCCCCCCACGACGCTTCGAGTAGACGCGCCCGGTCGATCGGACGGAGAGTCCGCCGGCGATGCGAGCCCCCGAGCGAGGACCGCGACGGTCGACCCGAAGCGCCGCGCTCGCGTGGGCGCTGCTCGGCGTGGCCCTCGCCCGCGGCGCCCCGGGCCGCGCCCAGGAAGACCCCGCCACGGCCGAGGCCCGGCGCCACTTCGAGCGCGCCGTCGCCCTCTTCGACGCGGGCGACGCGGCGGGGGCGCTGGCGGAGTTCCAGCGCACCTACGACCTCACCGGCCGCAGCTCGGTGCTCTACAACCTGGGCGCGACCTACCAGGCGCTGCACGACTACCCCCGCGCCATCGAGACGCTGCAGCGCTTCGTCGCCGCCACCGCCGACCGCGAGACCCCGCAGCGCGCCCTCGCCCAGCGCGCCCTCGCCCAGATGGCCCCCCTCGTCGCGCACCTCCGCGTCGCGCTGGCGCCGCCCGAGGCCTCCCTCGTCGTCGACGGGCACGCGGTCGCGGGCGAGCGCTTCACCGTCGGCCCGGGCACGCACGTCCTCGCGGCGTCGGCGCCGGGGCACCAGCCCCGCCGGGTCGAGGTGACGGTCGCCTCGGGCGACGAG
>JAQBQI010000178.1 GCA_028287085.1 Myxococcaceae bacterium | reverse complement strand
CTCGCCGCGGGCGTCGCGGGCGGCTTCGGCTCGGTCTTCGGCACGCCGGTCGCGGGCGCCGTCTTCGGGATGGAGTTCGTCACCGTGGGCCGCGTCGAGTACGACGCCCTCGTGCCGGCGCTGGTCGCCTCGCTGGTGGGCGACGCCGTCACCCGCGCCTGGGGCGTCGGCCACACACACTACCCCTCGCCCGCGCGCGCGGCCCTCACGCCGCTGCTGGCCCTGAAATGGCTCGCCTTCGCCGCCGCGATCGCCGCCGCCTCGACGGTCTTCATCGAGCTCACCCACTGGCTCAAGCGCCAGGGCGAGCGGCACGTCCCCCGGCTGGCGCTGCGCATGGCCCTCGGCGGCGCCGCGGTGCTCGGCCTCTCGCAGCTCCTCGGCGGCGAGTACCTCGGCCTCGGGGTGCCCACGATCGTGCGGGCCTTCAGCGACCCGCAGCTGCCGCCCTACGCCTTCGCCGCGAAGCTGCTCTTCACCGCGATCACCCTGGGCGCGGGCTTCCTCGGCGGCGAGGTCACGCCGCTCTTCTTCGTCGGCGCCGCCCTCGGCAACGTGCTCGCGCGGGCGCTCCACCTCCCGCTCGCGCTGGGCGCGGGCGTCGGCATGGCCGCGGTCTTCGCGGCGGCCTCCAACGCGCCGCTCGCGCTCTCGATCATGGCCGTCGAGCTGCTCGGCGCGTCGGTGCTCCCGCACGCGGTGATCGTCTGCGCGCTGGCCTACGTGCTCGGCGGGCGGCGGAGCATCTACCCCGCCCAGCGGATGCTCGCGCGCAAGGGCGCGGCGCCCGACTGAGCGGCGGTTCACATCCCGGTGGGCCAGGTCTCCGGCGCGTCGCCGTCGACGCGCTCGACCGGGTGCAGCGGCGACAGAGCGCGCGTCTCGTCGACGTAGAGCAGCGCGTCGTAGCGCCGCGGCAGCACCGTCGGGACGTAGTTGCCGAAGCGCTCGTGTTGCGCCCGGTACACGACGCCGATGGCGCGGTGGCCGCGCGGCGCGAGCAGCTCGGGGGTGGGCGGCGCGTCGCCGACGAGCAGCAGCTTGTCGTCGGCGCCGACCCGGTGCAGCACGTCCTCGTAGCTCCCCTCGCGCCCCGGCGGGACCCGCATCGCCCGCATCGGCGCGCCCCACTCGTCGCCCGCGACGACCGTGCCCCGGTGGGTCGAGAAGCCCACCAGCACGACGCTGTCCTCGCCGTGCAGCTCGCGCACCCGCTGCCCGACGTTGAACTCGCCGTCCGCGGCCATGTCGGTGTAGCGCGCGTCGCCGACGTGGGTGTTGTGCTCCCAGACGACGGCCTTGGCCCCGGCGCCGTGCAGCGCCGCGAGGCGGTCGAGGGTCTCCACCATGTGGCCGTCGCGCACGTTCCACGACGCGGGCCCGCCGCGCACCATCGCGCGGTAGTAGCGCTCGGCGTTGCGCGCCACGAGGGCGTTCTGCTCGGCCTCGAAGTGCGCCTCGCGGCCGCCGTCGACCGCGAGGGCCGTCGCCCGCGCGCGCAGCTCGGCGAGGGCGCGCACGACCGCCTGCTCGCACGAGGTCGGCACCATGGCCGTCGCGCGGGCGTACTCGTGCTCGTCCTCGCCGTAGGGGGCGAAGCACTCGTACGCGCGCCGCGCCCGCCCCGCCGCCGCGGGGTCGACCCGGTCGAGGTAGCTCGTCACCGCCCGCATGGAGTCCCAGAGGCTGTACACGTCGAGCCCGTAGAACCCGGCCCTGGCGTCCTCGGCGCGGCCCGCGTTGTGCGCGCGCAGCCACTCGGCGAAGGCCGCGACCTCGCGGTTGGCCCACATCCACGTGGGCCAGCGGTCGAAGGCCGAGAGCACCTCGACCGCGCTCGCCCCCGAGTCCGGCAGTGACTTCACGTAGCGGTTCACGCGGTAGCAGTCGGGCCAGTCGCCCTCCACCGCGACGAAGTCGAAGCCGCGCTCGGCGATGAGCCGCCGCGTCAGGCGCTCGCGCCACGTGTAGAACTCCGAGGTGCCGTGCGTCGCCTCGCCGAGCAGCACGTAGCGGGCGTCGCCGATGCGGGCGAGCAGCGGGTCGAGGTCGGCGTCGGTCGCGAGCGGGCGCGCCAGGGGGCGAAGCTGCTCGACGACCCGCGCGGTGTCTTCGACGCCGCGCTCGGCGAAGCGGTCGAGGGAGAGGCGTCGTCCCATGGGTTCGTGGCTCCTTTCTTTGGTCAGCGCAGGCCGGCGGCCGGCCTCGGCGGCGACGCGCCGCGTTCGGCGGCGGCGCGGGCGAGCAGCGCGACCACCTCGGCGTCGGCGGTCTGCTCGAAGTCGGCGTACCAGAGGCCCACCGCGCGGAAGTCGTCGGGCGTCTCGACGCACACCACGGCGTCGACCTCGGCGCCCACCGCGCGGAGGGTGTCGGCCGAGCCCACCGGCACCGCGACGACGATCTCCCGCGGCGCGCGCTGGCGCAGCGAACGCACCGCGGCCCGCGCCGTCGCCCCGGTCGCGAGGCCGTCGTCGACCAGGAGCACCGTGCGCCCCGCGACGTCGAGCGGCGGGCGGTCGCCTCGATAGGCCCGCTCGCGGCGCACCATCTCCGCGCCCTCGCGCCGCGTGACGGCCGCGAGGTAGTCGCGCGTCACGCCGAGGCGGCGCACGAGGTCGGCGTCGAGGTAGACCACGCCGCCCTGGGCGAGGGCCCCGACGCCGAACTCCTCCTGCCCGGGCGCCCCGATCTTGCGGGCGACGAGCACGTCGAGCGGCGCCCCGAGCGCGCGCGCGACCTCGTAGGCGACCGGCACGCCGCCGCGCGGGAGGGCCAGCACGACGGGGTCGCGGTCGCGGTAGCCCTCGAGCAGCACGGCGAGCCTGCGGCCCGCGTCGGCGCGGTCGGCGAACATGCCCACCCTCGCAGCAAGCGCGGGACCACCCGCCGCGCCCTCCCCTGGCCCCTCCGACCGTCGCGTTTCTGCCCCAACTGGGTCACCGGGGCCGAGGGCACATTTCGACGATTGCGGCGCGGCGCGCGGTCGCTCACGCTCGGAGACCGCCATGGCGAAGCACCCCCTCCTCGTGGCCGACGGCGACTGGAAGCGCCGCGCGGCGCTGACCTCCGACGGCTACTACGCGCTCGACACCGAAGACACCGCGGGGGTGCCCGTGCGGCTCTTCCTCACGCCCGCGCTGCTCACCGAGGCCGAGCCCACGCTCTACCGGCAGATCGTCAACGCGACGCGCTTCCCCGGCGCGCGGCTGGTCGCGATCACGCCCGACGCGCACTACGGCTACGGCGTGCCGGTGGGCTGCGTGATCCTGACCGACCGCGACGAGGGCGCCGTGGCGATGGGCCCCGTGGGCTTCGACATCGGCTGCGGGATGATGTCGGCCCGCAGCGATGTTCCGGCCGAGCGCGCCACGCCCGACCGCAAGCTGGCCTTCAACCGCGAGGTGATGGAGCGCGTCGCGATGGGCGCCGGCGGCAAGGGCCTGCGCCTCGGCGCGGTGAGCGACGCGGAGTTCGAGAACCTCGTGCGCGGCGGCGCCGAGTATTACGCCGACCAGTATGGCGCGACCTTCGACCGCAGCCGCGCCGAGCGGCAGCGCATCCCGGTCGCGGACGGCTGGGAGATCCCGTGGGGCGGGGAGGGCCGGCCCGAGCGCGGCCGCGACCAGCTGGGCTCGCTCGGCGGCGGCAACCACTTCATCGAGCTGCAGCGCGAGGAGGAGAGCTCGTCGCTCTTCGTGCAGGTGCACACCGGCAGCCGGGGCTTCGGCCACGGCCTCGCCACCAACTACTTCGCGCTCGCGAAGGACGAGCGCCCGGGTGAGGTCGACGACATCGACCTCGGGTATTTCACCCCGTCGTCGCGCCACTACGGCGACTACCTCAACGCCGTCGCGGCGGGCGGCAACTTCGCGATCCTCAACCGGCTGATCATCTTCGAGCAGGTGGCCGAGGCCTTCCGCAAGGTGTTTCGCGCCGAGCTCGAGCTCGTCTACGAGATCTCGCACAACCTGGTGCAGGCCGAGACGCACCCCGAGTTCGGCGACGTCTGGGTGCACCGCAAGGGCGCCACGCGCGCCTTCCCCGGGGGCCACCCCGCCCTCGCCGGGACGCCCTTTGCCGACACGGGTCACCCCGTGCTCATCCCCGGCAGCAACCGCGACTTCAGCTACATCCTGCGGCCGCTCGCCGGCGCGGTGCGCAGCGGCTACTCGGTCAACCACGGCGCGGGCCGGCGCCTCTCGCGCGGCGAGGCGGTGCGCGTGCTCGACCAGCACAAGGTCAACGAGCAGTACCGCCGCGACGGCATCCTGGTGAACCTCGACGGCGAGGTTCCGATCGACGAGTCATCGGCCTGCTACAAGGGCAGCGAAGAGGTCGTCAGCGCGGTGGTGGCCGCGGGGCTGGCGAGGGTCGAGCACACGCTCTGGCCGCTGGCCTCGCTCAAGGGCACCGAGGACGGCAACGGCGCGAAGCGCGCCCGCCAGCGCAAGGAGCGCGACCGCGACAAGGACCGCGGCACCGCCCGCCGCACCAAGGGCCACTACTGACCGACTGAAGCGCGCTTCAGCCGGCCTTGGCGGTCGCCGGCGCCGCGTCGCGGGTCGCGTTGAGCGCGAGGGCGAGGCCCGCGGCGATCACGGCCGCGATGGCGCCGCCGACGAAGGGCGCGCCGCCCGCGACGCGCGCGAAGAGCACGCCACCCAGCACCGGGCCGAGGACGCGGGCGAGCGTTCCGGCCGACTGGGCGAAGCCGAGCACGGTGCCCTGGCGGGTGCTGCCCGCGGCGTCGGAGGCGAGCGAGGACAGCGAGGGGTTGACCACGCCGAGGCCGACGCCGAGCAGCACCAGGCCGCCGACCAGGGGCAGCGCGTGGTGCGCGAGCGCGATGGTGGCGAGGCCGACCATGCTGACGAGCGAGCCGCCGAAGACGAGGCGGTTGGAGCCGAAGCGCACCGTGAGGCGCCCGATGAGCAGGCCCTGCACGACCAGCATGATGAGCCCGAAGAGGCCGAAGACGTGGCCGATCTCGGTCTGGGTCCAGGCGAGGCGCTGGTTGGTGAGCAGCGCCAGCGCGACCTGCATGTTGGACATATACAAGAAGGTAAAGAAGTAGAGCCCGAGCACGAGCACGATGCGCCGCTGGGAGAGCACCTGCGCGAGCGACGGGCCGGTCGCGGCGGCCTCGGCGGAGGCGGCGCGGGCGCTGCCGACGTGGGTCTCGGGCATGAGGAAGAAGGCGCCGATGAGGTCGGCGCAGGCGAGGAAGGCGGCGGCGAGCGGCGGGGCCCACGCGCCGATGTGGCTGACCGACGAGCCGAGCACGGGGCCGAGCACCATGCCGAGGCCGATGCCGGCGCCGAGGCGGCCCATGGCGGCGGCGCGGTTCTCGGCGCGGGTGACGTCGGCGATGGCGGCCTGGCAGGCCGAGAGGTTGCCCGCGGTGGCGCCCGCGAGGACGCGCGAGACGAAGAGCAGCGGCAGCAGCGAGACCTTGGTGGCGACGGCGAAGAGCACCATCGCGGCGGCGTTGCCGGCGAGCGAGAGGAGGATGACCGGCCGGCGCCCGTAGCGGTCGGAGAGCCGCCCGAGGAAGGGCGTGGCGAGAAACTGCGTGGCCGCGAAGGAGGCGAAGATGTAGCCCACGATCTCGGCCGACCCGCGCATCGAGCGCACGTAGAAGGGCAGCAGGGGGATGATGATCCCGAAGCCGACGAGGTCGAGGAAGACGGTGAGGAAGACGAAGAAGACGACGCGGCGCGCGCGCGGGTCGGGGTTGGTCACGGCGGCGGAGTTCTAGCGCACGGCCGCGGGGGCGGCGGGGCGATCGTCGCCTACGGCGGCAGCAGCGGCAGGTGGCGCTGGAGCGACGCGCTCCCGGTGTCGGCCGCGAGGGCCTCGATCTCCGCGACGCGCCGCGCCTGCAGCGCCGGGTCGACGGCGGCGCGGACGGCGGCGCCCTCCTTCGCCGGGATGTGGCTCATGGCGAGCTCGGTGAGGGCGGTGATGGTGAGGCTGGGGTTCACGCCGAGGTTGGCCGGCACCATCGACCCGTCGCAGACGTAGAGCCCGGGGTGGCCGAAGACCTCGTTGCGCTCGTCGATCACGCCGGTCTCGGGCGACGGCCCGATGGCCGCGCCGCCGAGGATGTGCGCCGTCGTCGGCGTGTCGAAGAGGGCCTCCATGATCGACGACTGCGCGACCCCGGAGACGCGCCCCGCGAAGACCCGCGCCAGCTCGTTGGCGAGCGGGATGTACGAGGGGTTGGGCTCGCCCGCGCCGCGGTCGGTGTCGAGGGCGCGCCGCCAGAGCGAGCGCCACGAGCGCCGCAGCCGCAGCGCGATGGAGTTGTCGAGCGTCTGCATCACCAGGAGGAAGACCCCGCGCTTGGCCCGCCCGAAGGGCCAGAGGTTGCGCACGAAGACCCGCGGCTGGCGCGCGACGTTGCCGAGCCAGCGCGACCAGCGCGCCCGGCCGGGCCCGCCGTCGGTGAGCAGCGTCGTGAGCGGCGCGAGGGCGTCGCTGCCCTCGGAGTAGCGCACCACCTCGATGTGCGTGCGCTCGTCCGGGTGGATCGACGAGGTGATCGCGATGCCGCGCGACCAGGCCTCGGTCGGCGCGCCCGCGGTGACGCCGAGGATGGCCTCGCTGTTGGTGCGCACGAGCCGCCCGAGGGCGTCGGAGACCTTGGGGAGCGATCCGCGGTCGCGGCTCTCGAGGAGGAGTTTTACCGTGCCGAGTACGCCCGCCGAGAGCACCACGCGCCGGGCGGTGGTCACCTGCCGGTCGCGCGCGAACCACGCGCCGGTGCGCTCGTGGGCGACCGCGTAGCCGCCGTCGGGGAGGGCCTTGACGTCGACGACGGTGCGCATGGGCCGCACCTCGGCGCCGAGCTTCTCGGCGAAGTAGAGGTAGTTGCGGTCGAGGGTGTTCTTGGCGCCGAAGCGGCAGCCCACCATGCATCCGCCGCAGTGGTTGCAGCCGGTGCGGTCGGGGCCGGCGCCGCCGAAGTAGGGGTCGCCCACCGTCTCGTTGGGGGCGCCGAAGTACACGCCGACGGGCGTGGTGACGTAGGTGTCGCCCTTGCCGATGCCCTCGGCGACGGCCTTGAGCACGCGGTCGGGCTCGCCCTCGAAGCGGTTCTGCGTGACGCCCAGCATGAACTGCGCGACCCGGTAGTGCGGCATGAGCCGGGCCTTCCAGTCGCCGAGGGCGGCCCACTGGGGCGCCTCGAAGAAGGCGTCGGAGGGCACGTAGAGGGTGTTCGCGTAGACGAGCGACCCGCCGCCCACGCCCGCGCCGGAGAGCACGAAGACGTCGGAGAGAAACGACAGCCGCAGGATGCCGTAGCAGCCGAGCGCGGGCATCCAGAGGGCCTTGCGCACGTTCCAGTTGGTCTTGGGGAAGTCGCGCGCCTGCCAGCGCGGGCCGCGCTCGAGCACGGCGACGCGGTAGCCCTTCTCGCTCAGGCGCAGGGCCGACACCGACCCCCCGAAGCCCGACCCCACCACCAGCACGTCGACGTCGAATGGATCGCTCACGCCGTCGAGTGTGGCACGGCCGCGGCGCCGGTCAGAGCTCGTAGCGGTCGCCCTCGCGGGCGCAGGCGATGGGCGACGCCTCGACGTCGTGGAGGTCGGAGTAGTGGATCAGCCGCATGCGCGCGCGCAGCGACGGGTCGAGCCCGACGAGCGCGGCGAGCGGGGTGTGCACGCCGAAGTTGGTCTCGTGCAGCACGAGGTCGGAGGGCGCGAGCCACGCGACGAGCGACGGGTCGAAGGCGGTGTCGGCGCTGTAGCCGAAGGACGCGCCCCCGGCCGTGACGCGCAGGGCCGAGGTGGGGATGTGGTGCACCGTCGGCCGCCACGCGAGGCTGAGGTCGCCGAGGGAGAAGGCCTCGCCGGCCGCGGGCATCGGGCGCACGTCGGCGTAGTCGTCGAGGGTGAGCGCGTGGCGGTCGCCGGCGGCGTCCATGAGCACCTCCATGCCGCCGCGCAGGCGCGCGTCCCAGAGGCCCGCGAGCACCTCGGGGATGGCGTGCAGCACGGCCTTGCGTCCGGTCACGAAGCGGCGCCAGAACAGGAGCTGCTCGAGGCCGCCCACGTGGTCGCCGTGGAGGTGGGTGATGAGCACGTGGTCGACGTCGTCGAGGCCGAGCGTCGGGCCGCCGCGGTCGCCGAGGTCGCGCAGGGCGCGGGCGAGCGCGGGCGGCGCGTCGACGAGGAGCCGGGTGCCGGCCGACTCCACCAGCAGGCAGGCGTTGTAGTAGCGCGCCGTGAAGGCGTCGCCGACGCCCACGACGCGCACGGAGAGCGTCACACGCCGAGCGCGGCCCAGGTGTTGGGGCCGACGACGCCGTCGGCGTCGAGGCCGTTGGCCTCCTGGAACCCCAGGACCGCCGCCTCGGTGCCGCGGCCGAAGTCGCCGTCGACGTCGATCTCGTAGCCCAGCTCGACGAGGGCCTCCTGCAGCACGCGCACCGCGCGTCCCTCGGAGCCGCGCTCGAGCATCGGGTGCCGGCTCGGCGCGTGGGCGTGGGAGTGCGCGTGCCCGCCGAGGCCGAGGGCGGCCAGGGTGTTGGGGCCCGCGATGCCGTCGACGTCGAGGCCGTTGGCCTGCTGGAAGTGGCTCACGGCCTCGAAGGTGCCGTCGCCGAAGTCGCCGTCGACGTCGATCTCGTAACCCTGATCGACGAGCGCCTGTTGCAGGTGCCGAACCGCGCTGCCCGTCATTCCGTACTGAACCGTGGACATGGAAACCTCCCTCGTCGGCGCCGCCGACCGCCACAGTGGGATCACGCGGCGCGGCCCGTCGTCAACGGCTTTTTCCGACGCCGTCCCGCGCGCGCCGCGCCCGACCGGCGGCCATGTCCTGAGGTGTATGCCGCTCTCTCCGCGGTCTCCGTGTCGCGACTGCGATTGAGCACTTTCTCTTCAACCAATGGCGACACGCCGGGCGTATCGGGCTTGCAGGTGTGCAATGCCGGCTCGTACATTGAAGAGGATCGTTGCCTTGAGCTTGAGCCTGATCCAGCGATGGAGAGGTGCCGTGTGACCGAGAGCGTGGTGCGAGTTCTCCTGCTGGAAGATGACGCCGTCGACCGGCTGGTGTTCGTCCGGGCGCTGCATCGCAGCACGGGGCAGCGCTTCGAGGTGCACTCGGTCGACCAGCTGACCGCCCTCGCGGGGGCGGTCGAGCAGGTGCGCCCCGACGTGGTGGTGATCGACCTCAACCTGCCCGACAGCCGCGGGCTCGACACCTTCCTCGAGGCCCGGCGCTACCTCGGCCGGCTGCCCTGCGTGGTGCTCACCGGCCTCGACGACCGCCGCCTCGGGGCGCTCGCGCTGCAGCAGGGCGCGCAGGATTTCCTCGTGAAGGGCGAGTTCAGCCCGGCCCTGCTCGAGCGCGCGCTCACGCACTCCATCGCGCGCTCGCAGCTCGTCGACGTGGTCGCCTCGGCGGCGCTGCACGACGAGCTCACCGGCCTGCCCAACCGCGCGCTCTTCTCCGACCGCGCGCAGACGGCGCTGCGGCGCGCGGCCCGGCAGTCCGAGACCATCGCCCTGGTCTTCGTCGACCTCGACCGCTTCAAGCCCATCAACGACAAGCACGGCCACCACGTGGGCGACGCCGTGCTCTGCGAGGTCGCCTCGCGGCTGCGCGCCGGGCTGCGCGCGTCCGACACGGTGGCGCGCTGGGGCGGCGACGAGTTCGTCTGCCTGCTGGAGAACACGGTCAACCTCGCGGCCGCGCGGGGCGTCGCGGCCAAGCTGCACCGCGCGCTCATCGAGCCGATGCGCTTCGAGGTGGCCGGCGGCGGCGTGCTCGAGATCACGTCCAACGCGAGCCTGGGGCTGTCGTACTTCCCCGACCACGGGCAGACCGCCGACGAGCTGCTGCGCTGCTGCGACGCCGCGATGTACGCCGCCAAGCAGGCGGGCGGCGGCGTGGTGACCTGGGGCTCCGACGGCATGCGCGCGCTGCGCCGGGCGCCGAGCAGCGGCGTGGTGCTCTCGTCCGCGACGACGTCGACCTCGGCGAGCTCGGCGATGCTGACGGCGCTCGGCGCCGGCCGCCGCGACTGAGGGCGCGCGTCCCTGGACAGCCCCGCGGGCCGATGCAACGATCGTCGGGTCACCGCATCGTCAGCTCACCCGGAGTGCAAAGTCGTCATGGGAATCGTCGATCGCTTCAGCCGCGCCGTGAAGTCGAACATCAACGCGCTCATCGACAAGGCGGAAGACCCCGCCAAGGTGCTGTCGCAGACCATCGAGGACATGTCCGAGGAGCTGAAGAAGGCCCGCCAGGAGGTGGTGTCGTCGCTGGCCTCGGTGAAGCACCTCGAGAAGAAGCAGCGCGACCAGCTCGAGGAGTCGGCCCAGTGGGAGCGCCGCGCGATGCTCGCCCTCGAGCAGGGCGACGAAGAGCTCGCCAAGGAGGCGCTCAAGCGCAAGAAGAAGAACGAGACCGACGCGCTCGACACCGACAAGCACAAGGAGCAGCAGTCGTCCTACGTGACCGAGCTGCGGGCCACCATCGAGCAGCTCGAGCGCAAGCTCGAAGAGCTGAAGGCCCGCAAGAACACGCTGTCCTCGCAGGTGTCGCAGGCCCGGTCGGCCAACGGCAACCCGGTGGGCGGCAGCAACGCCGGCGCGGTCGGCCGACTGCGCGAGATGCAAGACCGCATCGACGCCATGGAGGCCGAGGTCGAGGCCCACGACGTCATCGAAGACCCGAAGAAGCACTCGCTCGAAGAGCGGTTTCGCAAGCTCGAGCGCGGCGAGACGGGCGACGGCCTCGAGGACGAGCTCGCCGCCCTCAAGGCCCGCCTCAAGAAGTAGCGCCCCGCCCGACGGCGCCGCCTCAGCGGCGGCGCATGAGGTTCTGCTCGGCCTCGAGCACCTCGCGGGCGAGGGCCTGCACCTTCGGGTGGTTCGACTTGCGACCCAGCAACATCATGAAGGCCTTCGCGTTCTTCACGTCGCCGCGGCGGAGGCTGTCGGCGATCTGCGTGTAGAGCGGCTGCACGTCGGAGGGCAGCGTCTCGTCGGCGACCGAGCTCACCTTCGCCTCGCCGACGACCTTGGTGCGCTCGGCGTCGGGCGAGAGCCGCGACTCGCCGCGGGCGATGGCGGCGTCGTAGCGGGCGCGCAGCACCGGGTCGAGCAGCACGCGGTAGCCCTCCGAGCCGCGCTTGAAGACCTTGAGCACGCGCACCTGCGTCTCGGCGTCGTCGATGTGCTGGTCGGGGTGAAAGCGGATCGCGAACTTGTGGAACGCGTCGCGGATCTGCGCGAGCGGCGCGTCGCGCGCCACGCCGAGCAGGGTGTAGTAGTCGATGCGGTCGAGGTTCTCGGCGAGGACCTTGTCGGACAGCATCAGGGCACCGCGACGACGGCGCTGCGGCTGCGCGCGGCCATGTCGGCCTGCTCGCCCTCCGAGGGCATCGTGAGCAGGTTGACCCGCACCGCCTGCTCGCGGCCGTTGTCGAGGTCCTTGGCGCGCACCCGCAGCGTGCCGTCGGCCTCGAGCTCGAAGGTGACCGCCACGACGACCTCGCCGCGGGGCGCGGGGCGGAGACCCGTGAGCTCGATCTCGCCGAGCGCCTGGTTGTCGAGGAACTTCCGCGACTCGCCCTGGGCGATGCGGATGATCACGGAGTCCTGCTGGTCGTTGGTGGTGGCGAAGTTGCGGGTCTGCTCGACGGGGATGGTGGCGTTGCGACGGATGACGGACTCGCAGATGCCGCCCGCCGTCTCGACGCCGAGGCTGAAGGGCGTGACGTCGAGCAGCAGCGGGGCCGCCATCGGGCGCATCGATCCGCCGCCCAGGGCCGAGGCCTGCGGCGGCGCGACCGAGCTGGGGCGCGCCGGCGCGGGCGGCATCTGCGAGGGGTAGGCCGCGGGCGGGGGCTGCGTGCGCGGGTGGCTGGTGGCCGGGCCCGTCACGGCGGGCGCGACGGCCGCGACCTTCTGCGTGACGTTGCCGGCGACGGGCATCGCGCGGGTGTTCTCGTCGACGGGCGACTGGAGCGGCGACCGCGCGATCATGGTGGCCGCGTTGCCGACCGAGCCGCCGAAGATCTCCTCGGTGTCGATGCGGAACGACGGGATCGACACGTCATCGTTCTTGGAGGCCTCGACGCGGGCGCCGGGCTGCGAGGCCTCGCCGGGCAGGCGCACGCCGGGGTTCGAGCGGTCGCCGCCGGAGAGCACGGCGTCGTCGAGGTGAAACGACGGCACCGAGTGCTCGTTGGTGCGCGGGGCCTCGCCCACCGAGCGCGGCGCGCTGATGGCCGCGGCGATCGCGGGCGGGAGCACCGAGGCGATCTCGGGACGCAG
>JAQBQI010000171.1 GCA_028287085.1 Myxococcaceae bacterium | reverse complement strand
TCGCGCATGAGCGCCGCGAGCGGGGCGGGCAGGGCCTGGTCGCGGCGCGCGCAGGCGGCGACCTCGTAGACGACCTGGCGCACCGTCTCGAGCGAGGCGGGCTCGTCGGCCGAGCGCGCGGCGGGCGGAGCGAGGTCGGCGGGCGCGTGCAGCGAGCTGAAGTGCAGCGGCTCGACGGCGGCGTCGTCGAGCGCGCGGTCGAGGTGCAGCCGCAGGGCGACGCGCCACGGGTGCTCGGCCTCGGGCCACGGGTGCGTGCAGTCGAGCGCCGACGCCTCGACCGCGCGGATCTGCACCTCGACGACGTAGTCGACGCCGCCGCGGGCGAGGCGCTCGCGCAGCTCGGCGTGGAGGAAGTCGGGCGCGCGCGGGTCGTCGTCGCGGCGCGGAATGCTGTCGGGCGGGAGCAGCGCCTCGCCGTGGACGAAGCCCGAGTCGGCGTCGAGGTCGGGGCGGCGCAGGCGGAAGCGCGCGTAGCGCCGCGAGCCGTCGCGGGCCACGAGGAGCGCCGCGGTCTTCGAGTAGTAATACACGGCCGTGTAAGAGTCGGGCGCGCGGAACATCTCCCACGCCGCGGTGGCGACGGCGGAGTCGGCGCGCGCGATGGCCTCGCGCTGCGCGGGGGAGCCCGACATCCAGCGCACGAAGGCCTGCGCGGTGGGCGCGAGGAAGCAGCGCCCGGTGGTGAGCAGCAGGTCGAGCAGCGGGGCCGCGAGGTCGCCGCCGCGGGCGGGGTCGAGCAGGCGCACGGTCGCGCCGCGGTTGTCCCAGGCGGCGTCGTCGTCCTGGACGCCGTTGGCGTGGCGCACCAGCACGGGGTAGCGCGCGCCCGGCGCGAAGAGCGGGTGCGCGGGCAGCGCGTCGTCGGGCGCCGCCTCGGCGTAGCCCGCCAGCGTGGTGGCGCGCTTGTGGAAGGTCCTCCCCCCGCGGGCCTTCGAGGCGCGCGCGAACCAGCGCCCGAGGTCGCGCGTGATGGCGCGCAGCCCGTCGTCCATGCCCTCGACGACGGACGCGAGGGTGACGGCTTCGAGCGGCCGGTCGACGTGCAGCGAGGCGAGCTCGCCCCGCTCGAAGGCCGCGCGACACGCGCCGCGGCGCAGCTTGCCGCTCGAGGTCTTGAGCGCCGCGCCCGGCGCCCCGAGGATCACCGCCTGGCAGGCCTGCGCGTGGTCGCGCACGACGCGGGCGCGCACGGCGGCCACGACCTCGGCGTACTGCGCGGGGTCGACCGCGGGGTCGCGCAGCTCGACGAGCACGGCGAGCCCGTCGCCCGTCGCCGCGTCGCCGCGCAGCGCGAAGGCCGCGACGCCGCCCGGGCGAACGAGCGGGTGGCAGGAGCGCACGCTGTCTTCAAGGTCCTGCGGGTGGAGGTTGCGGCCGCGGACGATGATGGTGTCCTTGATGCGCCCGACGACGAAGAGCTCGCCCTCGTGGACGAAGCCCAGGTCGCCGGTGCGGAGGTACTCCGCGGGCCCGTCGCCGAGGGTCGCCGCGAAGGTCTCGCGCGTCTCGTCGGGCAGCCCGTCGTAGCCCGCGGCGCGGCTCGGCGAGCTCACCCAGATCTCGCCCACGCGGCCGGGGCCCCGCTCGACGCGCGCGTCGGGGTCGACGATGCGCACGGTGACCCCGTCGGAGGGGCGGCCGCAGCCCACGAGGTCGACGGCCGGGGCGCCGTCGCGCGCGGGCTCGACGCGCCCGTCGGATTCGAGCGCCGCGCGGTCGAGGCGCGCCGACGCGCGGCCGCGCACCGAGACGCCGACGGTGTGCTCGGCGAGGCCGTAGGCGGGGCAGAACGCGCGCGGGTCGAGCCCGCAGGGCGCGTGGGCGTCGAGGAAGGCGCGCACCGTCTCCGGGCGCACGGGCTCGGCGGCGCTCATCACGACGCGCAGCGCGGAGAGGTCCCAGGCGGCGCGCTGCGCGGGGGTGCTGCGGCGCACGGCGAGGTCGAAGCCGAAGTTGGGCGACACCGTGTGGGTGGCGCGCACGCGCGACGCGGCCTCGAGCCAGAGGTGCGGGCGCTGCGCGAAGGCGAGCGGCGACATCATCCAGAGGGCGCCGTTGCCGTGCAGCGCCGCGAGGATGCCGCTGACCAGCCCGAAGTCGTGGTAGTGCGGAACCCACATGAGCATGCGGGCCTCGGGGCCGAGGTCGAGCTCGCGCGCGTTGACCGCGAGCTGGTGGGCGAGGTTGCCGTAGGTGATGAGCACGCCGCGCGGCGCCGAGGTCGAGCCTGACGTGTACTGCACGAAGGCGACGTCGTCGGGCGCGGGCGACGGGCGCGCGGGCGCGGCCTCGCGGCGCAGCCCGGTGGTGGCGAGCCACGGCAGGTCGGGCAGGGT
This sequence comes from Myxococcaceae bacterium, assembly GCA_028287085.1. GTDB lineage: Bacteria > Myxococcota_A > Polyangia > Polyangiales > SCUS01. The sequence goes on along the minus strand of JAQBQI010000171.1, from coordinate 20,265 downwards.
CGCCTCGGGGTGCTCGGCGACGTAGCCGGGGAGCGCCGCGTAGGTGGCGTCGGTGAGGAAGGCCTGCGCCCGGGCGCTGCGGGCCACGGCGGCGAGCAGGGGCAGGTCTTGCGCGAGGTTATAGGGGTTGGGCGGGGCTATGGGCACCGGGACGACCCGCGCGAGCAGGCACCCGAGGAAGGCGCGCACGAAGTCGAGCGACGGGGCGTAGACGAGCAGCGCGCGGTCGCCCGGCGCGAGGCCGGCGTCGGCGAGCAGCGCGGCGACGGACTCCGCGTCGGCGAGGGCGTCGCCGCAGGTGAGGCGATCGGCGTCGGCGCCCGCGTCGTCGAGGAAGGTGTAGAGCAGCTCGGACGGGGCCTCGCGGCCGCGCCGGCGCAGCCGGTCGACCAGTGACTCGTGCGTAGTCATCGTTGTTATTTCCTTTCGGGTTTCATTCCCGCCAAAGACTTCATCGTATAGAAGTCATGGCGAAGCGCGGTCAAGCGCCTACGCGGGAGAAGCGGCGGTGTCGGGAATTGCCTTCTTTGATGTCGACAAGACCGTGCTTTCGGCCAACTCGGCCACGCTCTGGCTCCGGCGCGAGCTCCGCCTCGGCCATATCCGCTGGTGGCAGGCGCTGCGCGGCGCGCTCTGGCTGGGCGCCTATGCGCTGGGCTTCGCACGCCTCGAGGCCGCGCTCGTCGACGCCGTATCGACATTACGCGGAAAGCGCGAGTGCGACATACGCGACCGCACCTCGTTGTTCTGGCAAGAGGAGATACGCGCGTTGATTCGCCCCGGGGCGCGGTCGGCGCTGGCGGCGCACCGGGCGCGCGGCGACCGGGTGTATCTATTGACCACCTCGTCGACGTACCTCTCGCGCGAGATCGCGGCCGAGCTCGGGTGCGACGGCTACCTCTGCAACGAGATGCACGTCGCCGACGGGCTCTTCACGGGCGGCGTCGCGCTGCCGCTGTGTTTCGGCGCCGGCAAGACCGCCCGCGCCGCCGCGCTGGCGGCCGAGCTCGGCGTCGCCCTCGCCGACTGCACCTACTACGGCGACAGCTACAGCGACATCCCGGTGCTGCTCGCGGTGGGATCGCCCGTCGCGGTGAACCCCGACCCCCGCCTGCGCCGCTTCGCCCGCCGCCGCGCGTGGCCCGTCGTCGACTGGAGCCGCGCCGCCTGACGCGTCACCGCGGGGCGAGGGTGCCAGACGAGCGGGTATTTCATGTGCTCGGGGACGCCCGGCTCGTGCCGACGGGCTGAAGCCCGCGGCAAGGGTGGAATCGAGGAAGATACCCTGAAGTCCGCAGGCGGACTTCTTGTGCGTCGCCCCCTTCGCTCCGACGGCCGACCAGGGACAGTCCGCTTGCGGACTTCGGGGGGAGGCTCACCAATGCCACCGTTGCCGCGGGCTTCAGCCCGTCGGCACGAGCCGGGCGTCCCCGAACACCCCAAATGCCCGCTCGTCTGGCAGTCGCCCTGACGCGTCACCGCGGGCAGCGCGCGTCGTGGAGCCCCTGCGCGCGCCCCTCGGAGATGGTGACGTAGCCGCGCCCGTCGGCGTGCCACCCGACGGCCTCGCCCTGGGTCTCGGTCGTCACCAGCGCGCGCTGCGGGGTGGCGCGGAAGAGGTCTTCCCAGGGCGCGTCGTCGGCGAGGGAGAACTCCCAGAGCCGCGTGTACGTGCGCACCAGCAGGCGCCGCGCGCACGGGTGCAGGTCGGCGCCGGTCACCAGCCGGTCGCCCGTGGTCGGCAGGGCGAGCGGGCCGACGCGCACCAGGGTGACGGGCGCGTCGGCGCGCAGCGGCAGCGGAAAGCGGTACACGACGGAGGCCCCGGTGGTGACCTTGGTGATCACGTAGACGTCGCCGGTGTCGGGCCGCACCGCGAGCGCCTCGGCGTTGTGCGCGCCGTCGGGGTAGACGAAGTCGAAGCGCTCCCACGCGACTTCCTCCGCCGCCGCGGGGCCGGGCCTGAGCACGGGCTGCGTCACCCGGTAGACCGTGTAGCGGGCGCGCGACTCGCCGTTGTCGCCGATGTCTCCCAGGTACAGGCACTGGCCGGCGGGGCACGGGCCGGACGCGATGTCCTCCCAGTCGACCGCGGTCGCGCCGCGGAGCGAGTAGGTTCCGCGGAGGGCGCCGTTGGTGTCGAGGGCGAAGAAGCGCGCCGTGTCACCGGAGTCGTTGTGCACGAAATACAACCCGGGCTGGGCGCGGCTCTCGACGATACCCGACAACTCATCGAGGTCGGAAGAACTGACGGTTGCGACCGTCTCGGGCTCGGCTGGAGTGACGCACACGCCGCACCCCGACGGCAACGCGTCTTCGGTGACAGTCATTTCGTCACTCGGCGCCATGGGAGTGTCGCTGGCGTCGACCAGCAGCAGGATGTCCGCCGGCGCCCCGTCGCCGTACCGCGGCGCGCTCCCCTCGCAGCCCGCCACGACCATCGCGAAACCGAGGCAACCCATCCGGCGCGGTGACATCGGCCGCTTGTAGCCCAAAGCCGCCTTGCCGGGTGTGCGTCCATGTCGTACATGGGCGCCGCCATGAACAAGACGTCGCTGGTTCGCTCGCTGGTCGTCGGGGTGCTGCTCGCGGGCTGTCAGGTCGGCGCCGACGCCGGGGCCGACGACGAGGCCGCCTCGGAGTCGATCACCGTACGGGCCGACGGCTATTTCACGGCCGAGCACGACGCCCGCCGCTGCGCCTCGCCGATGTGCGGCGGCTACTGGGTCTCGCCCGTGAACGCGTCGTCCGCGCGCTGCGTCGACGGCTCCACCGCGGCGCGCTGCTACGTCGGCGCGCTCGACCTCGCCGCGCTCGACATCGGCGCCACCTCCCTCGACGGCGCGGTCATCTACCGCGGCCGCATCGCGCCGGCGGCGGGCAACGCCTACGGCCGCTTCGTCGCCGCCGAGGCGTGGCGCTCGGCCAACGGCGCCGCCCCCACGGCCAGCGTCGTGCGCGTCTCCACCGCCGGCACGCAGTGCACCTTCATCCCCTGCGAGACCCTCAACGCCCAGCGCGCCAACAGCTCGGCGGCCCCGCTGCCCGTCGTGGGCGTCGACCTCGCCCGCGTCGCCCTCACCGACGCCGCGCGCGACGCGGTGCTCGGCGCCGCCACGCGCGACGACGGCGTGCTCGTCGCGGGCGTGCGCACCACGATGCCGGGCAACCCGTCGACCGAGCGCGTGCCCGTCCTGCGCGCGACGCAGGCCTTCGTGAAGGTCACCGCCCCGACGCCCAACAACCTCTGCGGCCCGGCGCTCCGGGCCGAGTTCGCGGGCGCCACCGAGCGGCTGCTGTTCACGTCGGAGACCGACGCGCCCTTCACCTGGTTCGCGCCCGCCGGCGTGCGCACGGTGCCGGCCAACTCCACGCTGCTGCGCCTGCTCGCGCTGCCCTCGTCGACGCCGGTCGAGCGCGTCACCCTCGACCAGCTCCTGCGCGGCGCGGTCGTCAACGCCGACGGCGACCTGCCGAGCGAGCACCGCGCGGCGCGCTTCCGCCAGCTGGCGCAGTCGATCAGCCGCCAGCTCACCGGCGTCACGGTCTACCGCGTGGGCACGGTGCAGATCCGCATCTTCATCCTCGGGCGCGACCGCTGCGGCGCGGTGGTGGGCCTCGAGACCCTCGCGGTCGAGACCTGACAGATCCGTGAGGTCGGCGGGGTCGTTGCGCTAGGGTGGCCCCCGTGAGCGACGACATGCGGGCGACCCTCGAGGCGCTCTCCAAGGGGACGGTCAAGCCCGTCTACGTGCTGGGCGGTAACGAGTGGCTGCTGGTCTCGCGGTGCATGAACGCCGTGCGCACCGCGGTGGTCGGCGGCGGCCCGCGCGGCTTCGCGGAGGACGTCTTCGACGGCGACAACGTCAGCGTGAGCAACCTGCTCGGCGCGTGTCGCACGCTGCCGATGATGGCCAAGCGCCGGCTCGTGACGGTGCGCTCGGCCGAAGACCTGGCCCAGAAGCTCAGCGACAAGGAGCAGAAGGAACTCTTCGCCTACCTCGCGTCGCCCGAACCGACGACGGTGCTGATGCTGGTGGCGACGAAGTTCGACGCGCGCCGCACCTGGGTCAACGAGGCCAAGAAGCACGGCTGGCTGGTGACCTGCAGCGTCCCGACCGACGAGCGCGACGTCGACCCGTGGCTCACGCAATGGCTCAACGCCGAGCTCCGCGCGCGCAAGATCACCACCGAGAGCGGCGTGGTCGAGCGCCTCGTCGCGTGGATCGGCCCCGAGCTCGGCATGCTCTCCGACGCCCTCGAGCGGCTGTCGCTCTACACCGCGGGGGCGCCCATCACGCTCGCGGCCGTCGACGCGCTCGTCACCCCGGTGCGCGAGATCGAGAGCTTCGACCTGTCCGACGCCATCCTGATGCGCGACCTGCCGACGGCGCTGGCCAACATCGCGCAGCTGCGCACGCAGCGGGGCGAGGCGCTGATGATCCTCGGGTCGCTGGGCTACTCGCTGCGGCAGCTCGCGCGGGCCAAGCAGCTCCTCTCGGTCAACCCGGAGACCAACCTCTCGAAGGCCGTTTACATGCACGGTAAGCCGCCCGGGTGGCTGGCCAACGCCGTGCGCCGCTGGACGGTGCCGCAGCTGCACCGCGCGCTGCGGGTGCTGGCGGCCACCGACGCGGCGCTGAAGGGCTCGAAGGGCTCGGCGATGGGCGCGCGCCCGGTGGGGGAGTTTCGCGTGCTGGAGGAGTTCGCGATGACCCTGTGCGCGGGCGCGCCGGGGATGGGCGAGCTGGCGGGCTAGAGCGGGTCGACCGAGCCGTAGGCGCGGTCGTGGTAGACGAGCGCGTCGCCGGCGGGGCCGAGGTGCAGGGCGGTGACGTCGCCGAGCACGAGGGTGTGGTCGCCGGCTTCGACGAAGCCGCGCACGGTGGCCGAGAAGGCGCCGAGCGAGCCCGCCAGGAGGGCGACGCCGGCGTGGTCGCGCACGACGGGGAGGTCGCTCCAGACGAAGTTGCGGTGCTCGTGCGGCTGGGCGAAGGCGTCGGCGAGCGGGCGCTGGTCGCGCGCGAGGAGGTTGACCGCGAAGGCCCCGGCGCCGCGCAGCATGGCGGCGGCGCTGGTGGCGCTGGTGGCCGAGACCAGCACGATGGGCGGCTCGATGGAGACCGTGAGGAAGGCGGTCGCGGTGAAGCCGTCGTCGGGGCGGGCGGGGTCGCTCGGGCGCACCGTGACGACCGTGACGCTCGCGGCCCACTGGCGCGCGAGCGTGCGGTAGCGGGCGGCGTCGGTCGCCGCGAAGGTCTCGAAGGCGTTGCCCTCAGCCATCGCGCTGGATCTCGCTCGCGTCGACGAAGCCCTCGCGCTCGACGTCGAGGACGCGGATGCGGGTCTGGTAGAGGTCGTAGATCCAGGCGTGGAGGTGCACGGTGCCGGCCTCGAGCTTCTCGCGCACGACGTCGTAGGTGATGAGGTTCTCGAGGGCCTGGATGACGTTCTCCTCGACGCCGCGGCGCCAGACGGCGTCGGGGTCGTCGCCGGCGGCGAGGCCGCGCCGGGCGGCGGGGGCGACGCCCTCGAGCCACTCGTGCAGCGACGGGTGCCGCTCGCGCAGGGGCCCGAGGTCGTCGAGGGCGGCCTTCACGCCGCCGCAGCCGTAGTGGCCGCAGACGATGATGTCGGGCACCTCGAGCGAGCCGAGGGCGTAGTCGATCGCGGCCCCGACGCTGGCGTCGGTGTGTTCGAGGGCGGGCACGAAGTTGGCGATGTTGCGCAAGACGAAGAGCTCGCCGAAGCCCGCGCTGGTGAGGTACTCGGGCACCACGCGGGAGTCCGAGCAGCCGATGAAGAGGGCGCGCGGGCGCTGGTCGGCGTGGGCGAGCCCGCGGATGTACTCGCGCTCGTGGAAGTAGCGGCGCTGGAAGAGCCCGTGGCCGTCGAGGAGGGAGCTGGTCATGGCGGTTCCTTACGAAGCGCTGGCGGGCAGGAAGGCCCGGAGGTTTTGTTCGATGGTGGTGCAGAAGCGGTCGAGGGGGAGGTCGTTGTCGTCGGTGCCGAAGGGCTCCTCGATCTCGACGCCGATCTCCTCGATGCCGAGGAGGATGTACGCGACGAGGAAGGTGACGGGCACCGTGAACCAGCCGAAGTACTGCACCAGGGCCATCGGCAGCGTGCCGCAATAGATCGTCAGCGCGCGGCGCAGGTGCACCACGTAGGCGAAGGGAAGGGGCGTGCGCTTGATGCGCTCGCACGCGCCGATGCAGTCGATGAGGGTCTGGACGTTCTGCTCGACGACCGCCTGCTGCACGTCGGTGACGAGCCCGCGGCGCTGCGCCTCGGCGACGGCGCGGGAGACGGCGAGGGCGACGGCGAGCGGGGCGTGCTGCGCGTGGGCGAGGCGCTCGGCCTCGGCGGGCGCGAGCTCGGCGGCGACGGGGCCGAGGCCGTGGGCGCCGCGGAGGGTGTTCATGCAGGCGTAGGGGAAGGCGATGCCGAGGCGCACGATGCGGGCGACGAGGGCCCCGTCGTCGACGAGGGCCGTGGCCGAGCGGGCGAGGTTGCGCGACTCGTTGACGATCGAGCCCCAGAGCTTCCGCGCCTCCCAGAAGCGGTCGTACGAGGCGTTGGTGCGAAACACCAGCAGGAGGCTGAGCGGCGTGCCGATGAGGGCGTGCACCTTGTCGGTCGACTCGAACTCGTGCCAGCGGTAGTGCACCAGGGTGATCGCCACGGCGGAGAGGGTGCAGATGAAGGCACGGTAGCCGATGGCCCGGGCCATCGAGCCGCGGGCGTCGAAGAAGTGGTCGCGCCAGCGGTGGGGTTCGTAGTCGATCACGGCGGGGACTCTACACAAGCCGTCCCCCAAACGTGACGCCAGCGCGGGGGGCGTGCACAGTGCCAGGGGAGGAGCCCAGAACCCGCCATGACCGACGCCGCCCACCGTGTCCCGTGGAAGACCATGCTCGTGCCGACGGACTTCTCGGCGGGGTCGCGGGCGGCCCTGGTGCTCGCGGCCGAGCTCGCCAAGGTGCACGGCGCGAAGCTGCTCGTGCTGCACGTGGCGGAGCTCCTCCCGGGGCTCACGGCCGACACGATGGTGCACGCCGAGGGCGGCGGGGCCCCCGTGCGCCTCGAGGATTTCCAGCGCGCGCAGACCATGGCGTGGATGGAGCAGGACCGCGACCTGGCCCACGCCCGCGAGGTCCCCGTCGAGCTGGTGTTCGTGCTGGGCTCGGTGGTGCCGGCGGTGCTCGCCGAGGCCGACCGGCTCGGCGCCGACGTGATCGTGATGGGGACGCACGGGCGCAGCGGCCTCGCCCACCTGGTGATGGGCAGCGTGGCCGAGCGCGTGCTGCGGCAGTCGCGGGTGCCCGTGCTCACGGTGAGGGTCGCCGACGCGCCGTGAAGGGGATTGAGTTTTCCATGCGACTGGGACAATTGTCAGGAGAGATGTTGCATCGTTGCCGCGCAGCGACGACCGGGGGCGGGAGACGCCCGGAGAGGCGTCCATGAGCGATCCCACCAACGCGTCGCGCGACAGCTTCCTGCCGTCGAGCGCCACGTCGCGGGTCGGTCAGTACGAGCTGCTTACACCCCTCGGTAAAGGGGGCATGGCCTACGTCTACCTCGCCCGCAAGATGGGCAGCGGCGGCTTCGAGCGCCTCGTGGCGGTCAAGGTCATGCACCGCAACATCGCCGCGGACGAGGAGTTCGTGCAGATGTTCCTCGACGAGGCGAGGCTCGCGGCGCGCATCCACCACCCGAACGTCGTCCCCATCCTCGACCTCGGCAACGACGACGGCCAGCTCTACATGGTCATGGATTACATCGAGGGCGACACCCTCGCGGCGATCCAGCGCACCGCCATCGGCCTCGCCCGCACCATCCCCCTCGGCATCTCGCTGCGCATCGTGCTCGACGCGCTCATCGGCCTCGACGCCGCCCACAACCTCCGCGGGCCCGACGGCGAGTCGCTCCAGCTCATCCACCGCGACGTCTCCCCGCAGAACATCCTGGTCGGCTCCGACGGCGCCGCGCGCCTCGTCGACTTCGGCATCGCGCGCGCCGAGCGCCGCCTCTCGCTGACCAGCATCGGCATGCTCAAGGGCAAGGCGCCCTTCATGGCCCCCGAGCAGCTCGAGGCCGGCGTGGTCGACCGCCGCGCCGACGTGTTCTCCATGGGCGTCACGCTCTGGGAGACCCTGGCGCTGCGCCGGTGCTTCCCCGCGCGGGCCCGGCCCGACCTGCTGCACGAGTCGCTCCGGGCGCCGTACCGGTCGCTGCTGATGTTCACCGACCAGATCCCCGAGGTGCTCGACGGGCTCTGCGAGAAGGCCCTCGCGTACGACCCCGACGAGCGCTACCCCTCGGCGGCCGCCTTCGCCGACGCCATCGAGGCCAACTTCCGCGCCGACATCGCCACGCAGCGGCAGGTCGGGCAGTTCATGTCGGCGGTGGTCGCCGACAAGATCGGCCGCGAGCGCGAGGCCGTGCGCAAGGCCTCGGCGCGCACCTCCGACCCCGACGGCGCCCGCGGCCGCATCACCCCCGACCCCAACTCGGTGCTCGGCAAGGTCGACTCCGCGGTGAAGCCCGTGCCCGCGCCCGGCGCCGGCGCGCTGCGCCACCGCAAGGACTCCATCGGCGCGCTCGCGCTGCGCGCGCCGACGCCGCCGCCGAGCCTCGAGCTGCAGACCTCCGTCGGCGTCGGCCCGGCGCTGCCGGTCAACCCCGCGCCGATGGGCGATCGCGGGCGGGCGGGCGGCGACCACGAGCTCACCGACCAGCCCACCAAGGTCAAGCATGTTCCGACGACGGCCCCGGTGCGGCCGGGATCGAAGAAGACCGAGTTCTCCGACGTGCCCGAGATGCCCCGCTCGGACTCGATGATGCGCCTGCCCGAGCTGCCCGACCTCGAGGCCGCGACCTCGGTGGCGAAGCACACCTTGCAGCGGCCCGCGGTGAGCGCGACCACCGACTCGTCGCGGGCCGAGGCGCCGCGCAAGTCCGACGGCCGCCGCTTCTCGACGCTGGCCGGTGGGGGCCTGCCGCACACCCGCGCGCCGACGCCGGCCATGGGCAACTCGGCGCAGCGCTACGGCGCCCCGTCGCGCATCTCGGCGACCGAAGACTCGGGCCTGTCGCGCCCCCGCGCGCAGGCGCGCCCCGAGCCGGCGCCGGGTGAGTCCCGGTCGCGCCCGCGGCCGCCGACGATGGCGGGCCTGCGGGTCCCGCCCGAGCTGTTGAGAGAGCGCGCCAACGAGGCCGAGCGCAGCGCGGGCGGATCGGGCGCGACCCGCCTGCCCTCGCCCACGATGTCGCGGCAGCCGCTCGGGCTGCGCGCGCCGACGCCCGCGGGCGGACGCCCCAACGTGCCGCAGAACTTCGACCAGATGGAGGCGCTGATCTCCACCAACCCCTCGGAGGCCGACGAGCGCGGCAGCGACCCGGGGCGCGGCCGCGCGGTGGGCCGTCAGGAGGCCGAGTTCTCGCTCGAGGCGCCGCTCGACACCGAGTCGCGGTCGGAGCCGAGCTCGGGGTCGGGGATGCCGGTGCTGCGCGGCCCGACGCCGGCGAGCGGCCGAAAGCGCACCGATACGCTGGCCGCCGACACGCGAACGATGTCGCCCGCGCTCGGCCGGCAGAACCTGCCGCTGACGATGCCGCTCCCGAGCGTTCCGCCCGACGCGGAGGAGGCCGAGGCCGACCTCGACAAGCACCGGGTGCGTCCGCACGCCTTCGTCGAGCCGCCGACGGGCTTACCGCTCTTCGCGCGGGTCGCGATCGCGCTGGTGCTCTTCGCCCTGCTCTCGTTCGCGGGCTGGCACATGATCCATCGCTGACGGGGTCGGGCGGGGGGCCACGGGGCCCCCGGCGGGTCGATCAGAAGGTGCCGGAGAGCAGCGGGACGCGCAGCTCGGAGACGGGCGTCAGGCCGTACTGGCGCACTTCCTGGACGCTGAGGTTGTTGCCGACGTTGATGGCCGGGACGGCGAAGGAGAGGCCCGTCGGGCCCACGTCGAGCAGGCCCGTCGGGCGAAACGCAGGGCGCGCGGCGAGCTGGCGGGAGCGGCGGCGCCCGGGCAGCGTGTCGGAGGTGGTGCCCGAGGTGGCGCCGGTCGCGGGCGTGGTGGCGGGTGCCGGGGTCGCGGCCGGGGTCGCCGCGGGGCTGGTGCTCTCGTCGAGCGGGCCGGTCGCGGGCGCGTTGTCTTCGACGGGCTGGTCGTGCTCGGGGTTGTAGGCCGTGGCGCTGATGGCCGCGATGGTGGTCGGGATGATGAGCCCGAGGCCGAGGACGAGGGTGCCGACGGTGAGACCGGTGAGGGTGCGGTCGCCCTCGGCGGCCTGCTCGAGGAAGTAGCCGGCGACGCCACCCCCGACGGCGCCGAGGCCGCCGCCGACGATGTACGCCCACGTCGGCCGCGCGCCCGCGGCGGCCTCGATGAGCATCACGGCCTCACCGCCCAGCAGCGCGCACCCGGCGATGCCCTTGCCCGTCGGGGAGACCTCGTTGACCGTCTGGGCCTGCGCCGCGCGGGGGGCACCCAGCGAGACCGCACCGAACACACCTGCGAGCGAGACGAGAACCACGGCCGTGCGCATGAGACCTCCGTACGAAGAACTTCCCGGTATGCGAGGTGGTTGCCCCGGTCGCAGGAAACGTTCGCCAAGCTATCATCGGGCCGCGCGCAGCATCAAGGGAGCCCCGACCTGCGACCGCGCGATCAGAAACGCGCGTCGAGGGTCAGCCCGCTGGTGGTTCCGGTGCTCCACGGGGTGACGCGCAGCGCGCTGGCGGCCGCGCGGCGCGGGGCGACCGCGTACCAGATGACGCCGCCCGCGACGGCGGCCACGCCGACGCCGCCCGCGACGATGGCCAGCGCCGTGTAGAGCGAGGCGTCTTCGCGGTAGGCGTTGCCCGTCGGCGCGGTCTCGCGGGTGCACTCGAAGGTCGGGCAGTTGGTCTCGAGGTTGTCGAGCGCCCCGCCGCGCAGCGCGAGGAAGGCGCCGCCCGCCCCGAGCGCCGCCACCCCGGCGCCGACGAGCACCCACGGCCCCGCGCCCGCACCGCGCGACGGAGCGACCGGGCGCACGTCGACGCGCGGGTCGGTCGGAGGGGCGACGCTTACCGTGGCAGGTACTCCCTCGCCCGCGCCCAGCGCCCGCTCGACCTGCGCTGACAGCGCGTCGTGCACGAGCTCCCCGCGGCGCACGTCGACGACGAGCGGACGGTCGCCCGTGAGCAGCACCACCCGCGCGGCGCCCAGGGTCGCGCCCACCGCCGCGCCGTCGCTGATCACGACGGCGGGCGACTCCGGGGCGGTGGGGTAGTTGAGCCCGGGCACCTCGGCGACCCGCAGCAGCGCGTCGAGCCGCGGGTCGGGCGCGAGCGACGTGGTGCGGCCCGGCGCGACCGTCACGCTGCGCACCCGCGACACCTCGCCGCAGCGGATCGAGACGCGGTGGCCGCCCGCGGGCGCCGGCTGCTCGACGCTCTGCGCGGTGGAGGCCGAGCGCGCGTCGTCGACCGAGACGGTGCAGCCCTCGCGGGGGGCGCGCACCGAGAGGGTTCCGCTGCCGCCGGGGGCGCCGGCCACGGCGGGCGGGCGCAGCCGCGCGACGAAGGGGCGGAAGCGCACCGGGCAGTCGTAGTCCGAGGGCATCCACCAGGGGTCGAACGCGAAGGCCCGGCGCAGCAGCGCCTCGGCCTCGTCGGCGTGGCGGTCTTCGTACGCGATGCGCGCCAGCAGGAAGAGCGCCTTCAGGTACGAGGCGCGGTTGTTCTCCTGCAACTCGAGCGCGTCGGGCGCGGCCTCCATCGCCGCGACCGCGGGCTGCAGCCGCCGGCGACCCGCGGCGTGGCTCTGCCCGAACATCGCGGTCTCGCCCTGGGCGACGGCCGTGCGCTGCGCGGCGAGCACGTCCTCGGGCGGCGCGTAGCGGCCGAAGCGCGCGAGCAATTCGCGGCGCAGCGCCTCGCCCGACTGCGCGTCGGCGCCGATCGCCCCCACGACGGACGCGACCTGCGCCGCGCTCGGGCCGCGGTCGTGCACCGAGACCGTCAACACCGGGATCGGGTCGGCCCCCGCCGCGGCCGCGAAGGTCGCCATCGAACAGACCCCTACCCACGCCCCGCGAAGCCCTGACTTCATCACTCGTATCCACCCTCTCCCGGCGCTCGGAGTGTCGTCCAGGCGGCCGCGCGATCACCAGCCCTTTGTCGGGAGCGGGCGATGTTCGGGTTGTCGGATGAAGCGGGGAAGCGGGGAGAAGGGGAGAGCCGGTCAGCGGGTCTTGGCGTCGATGCCGATGCGGGCGACCCAGAGGCAGACCGTCACGTTGAGGACGATCCAGCCCAGGTAGAGCAGCGAGCCGAGGGGCGCGTAGCCGGTGCGCAGGAAGAGCTCGGACAGCAGGAAGGCCGCGGTGCCCAGCGCGACGCCGCCGATGGGCGAGCGCAGCGACGGGCGCGAGAAGCCGAGGCCCACCAGCGCGAGCACCACGCCCAGGTTGGCGAAGGGCAGCCAGCGGTGCAGGTGCGCGCCGAGCAGCAGCACGTCCCAGCTCGCGGCGGGGCGCATCGCGAAGTCGACGCCGGGCGCGTAGTGGCCGACGAAGCGCGGGAGGAAGAAGAGGCCGACGCCCGTCACCGCCGCGGGCAGCACCCACCCGAAGGTGAGCTCGCCCTTCTTGCTGCGGATCCAGAGCGCGAGCCCGAGCGCGAGGCCGAGCAGCATCAGGGCGCGGGTGACGCCGGTCGACCAGAGCACCGCGTCGCTGGCGACCGAGGCGCTCACGATGCCGGCGCCGTAGAGCTCGGGCTCCGATCCGCCGTGGGCGGCCGGGGTGCTGTGCGTGAGGAGGAGCGAGCGCACGCGGTCGGGGTCGGTGACGCCGAGCGAGTGGATGAGCGCGGCCACGCCGGCGACGTGCGGCGCGGCCATCGAGGTGCCCGACCACGAGGCGAACTGCTCGCAGCGGTTGCGGCCGCGCTCGCAGATGGTCTGCTGGAGGATCGCCACGCCCGGCGCCGCGATGGCGATCTCGGGGCCGCGCGAGCTGAAGAAGGCGATCTGGTCGCCGGAGTCGACGGCGCTCACGGCGATGGCGTGCGGCGCGTTCGCGGGCGAGCCGACGGCGCGGCCGCTGTTGCCCGCGGCGCACACGACGGTGACGCCGCGGCCGTGGGCGTACTCGACGGCCTGGTCCATGACCTTGGAGTGGCCGTCGCCGCCGAGGGAGAGGTTGATCACGTCGGCGCCGTGGTCGGCCGCCCAGCGGATGCCTTCGGCCACGTCGGCGAGCGAGCCGCTGCCGCGCGCGTCGAGCACCTTCACCGGCAGGATCGTCGCGCAGAAGGCCACGCCCGCGGTGCCGAGCTGGTTGTGGGTGGTCTGCGCGATGGTGCCCGCCACGTGCGTGCCGTGGCCCTGGTCGTCGTTGGCGTGGGGGGTGTCGTTGACGAAGTTCCAGCCCGGGAGGCAGCGCGCGCCGTCGAGGTCGGGGATGCGCGTGAACTCGCCGTGGTTCTCGCACGCGACGCCGGTGTCGATGACGGCCACCGTCGCGCCGCGCCCGCAGGTGACCTCCGACGAGCGCGGGAGCCCGACGCGCTGCATGCCCCACTGCTGGTCGTACATCGGGTCGTTGGGCACGAAGAGCGCCCGCAGCTCGCGGTTCTCCTCGGCGGCGTCGACGTCGGCCTCGCCGCCGAGCTCGCGCAGCACCCGCGCGGCGTCGCCCGTGGGGACGGTCGCGAGGTACACGCGGTCGACGCCCACCATCGGGCTGTTGGGGCGCAGCGTGATGTGGTGCCGCTCGCCGATGGCGCGCGCCGTCGCGTCGGAGACGCCGTCGTCGAGGTCGACCGCGATCTCGGTCACGTCGACGGCCAGCGCGACCGCGGGCGCCGCCCACAGCGCCATGCCCAGAAGCCCCGCTCCCCATCGTCGCTTGCGTGCGTTCATGCGCGAAGGGCAGCACGGCGACGGGGCACCCGCAAGCACGCGCGCCCCCCGCCCGGAGCGCGGAACGAGAAAGACCGCATCGTTGACGGCCTCCGGGGCGGGTGGAACAATCCGCGGCGATCGGTTCGACGGGGGCCTTCGCACAGGACGTCGCCCGACCGATCACCGGAGCGCATGGCTGAGCCCGTCAGCACCACCACAGGGACAACGAACGCGCCGGGAGATCCGCTCATCGGTCGCGTGATCAATGACCGCTTCAAGGTGCTGTCGGTCATCGCCCGCGGCGGCATGGGCAAGGTCTACAAGGCCGAGCAGGCGCCGCTCGGACGCATCGTCGCCCTCAAGGTGCTCCAGCCGAATTACAACGGCGAGAACGACCCCGAGTTCCACAAGCGCTTCTTCCTCGAGGCGTCGATCGTCTCGAAGCTCACGCACCCCAACACGGTCACGCTCTACGACTACGGGCAGTCGCACGACAACGTCTACTTCATGGCGATGGAGTACCTGGAGGGCCGCACCCTCCACCGGCTCCTGCGCGAAGAAGCGCCGCTCGAGGTCGGCCGCGCGCTGCACATCCTCGTGCAGACCTGCCGCGCGCTCCGCGAGGCCCACGGGCACGGGGTCATCCACCGCGACCTGAAGCCCGCCAACATCTACCTGGTCGAGCACGACGACGACCACGACTTCGTGAAGGTGCTCGACTTCGGGCTCCTCAAGCGCACCGACGAGACCGCCGAGGAGGCCCTCACCCAGACCGGCCTCTTCATGGGGTCGCCCAAGTACATGGCCCCCGAGCAGATCCGCGGCGAGCGCGTCTCCCCCGCGACGGACGTCTACTCGCTCGGCGTCATGCTCTTCGAACTGCTCACGGGCAAGGTGCCCTTCGAGCGCTCGAGCTCGGTCAACCTGCTCATGGCCCACGTGAGCGACCCGGTGCCCACGCTCGTCGAGGTCAACCCCCTGGTGCAGGTTCCGGCCGCGGTCGAGGAGATCGTCTACCGCTGCCTCGCGAAGCGCCCCGAGGAGCGCTACGCGTCGATGGACGAGCTCATCGCCGCCATCAAGCAGGCCGGCGCCTCCTTCGGCCGGCCGCTCGGCTCGATGTCCGGCGAGTTCATGAACTCCCTGGGCGGCCGCGTCCCCACCTCCGGCGAGTCGCCCGTCGCCCCCATCCCCTCGTCGCTCCCGCCGCCGCTGCCTCGCGCGACCACCCCGCCCGAGTCGCTCGCCCCCGCCGTCCCGACCTCCGTCACGGCGTCGACCCCCGCGCCCGCGCCGCACCGCTCGCCGCTGCTGCTCGGCGCCGGACTCTTCGTGCTCGCCGTCGGCCTCGGCGTCGCCATCCGCCTCGTCGCCGCGCCCGCGCGCCCGACGCCCGCCGCCGCCGCGCCGTCGGTGCAGGTCGCGTTCGACAGCGACCCCGCCGGCGCCGAGGTGCTCGAGAACGGCGTCAGCCTCGGCCGCACGCCGCTGCGCAACACCTGGACGGGCGCGCGCGGCAACCCCGACACGGCGCACACGGTGGTGTTCCGCCGCGAGGGCTTCGAAGACGAGCAGGTCACGCTCTCGGGCGCGCAGCTCACCCACGTCGCGCGCCTGCGACCGAGGGTCACCGAGGTTCCGCCGATGCCGACGGCCCGGGTCGAGCCGCCGCCCCCCGTCGAACCTGCGCCCGCCGCGCCGCGCCCGGGGCGTCGACCGAACCGGGTTCCACCGCGCGCCAACCCCGACCCCAACGCGCAGACGCCGACGGGCTACCGCGACAACGTCTACTGACCTTCAGCCCTTCGCGGCGTCGCGGTAGAGGGCGCGCAGCACCTCGTAGGTCGACATCGGAATGAACGCGTCGATGGGGTTGTCGGTGACCACCGCGCGCCGCTCCACCGTGGCCTCGTCGCACGCCAGCAGGATCATCGAGCCCTCGTCCTGGGTCGACGCGAGGCCGAGGCCGGCGACCTGGCCGCCCTGCACCTTCACCGCGTAATTGAGCGGGTGGATCGGGTCACGCAGCGGCGCGCGATCGGCCAGCGCGAGGGCGCCGCGGGTGAGCGTGAGCGCCCCGCTGCCGGTGGGCTGCAGCAGCCACGGCGCGTCGGCCTCGAGCGTCGCCTCGAGGTGCGCGAGCATCGGCGCCAGGGACTGTCCCGGCAGCAGCGCGAAGGCGTGCGAGGTGGCGGCCGACAGGGCCACCGCGTCGAGGTCGACCTTCACGGTGCGCGACTCCCACGCGGGCGTGAGCGCGGCGTCGGGCGCGAGGGTCTCGATGAGCACCACCGGGTCGTTGTGCTGCGACAGGATCAGGACGCGGCGGCCGCTGCCCGAGAGCAGCAGCGCGCCGTAGGGGCTCGTGAGGTCGACGACCTCGACGCGGCGGTCTTCGTCGCTGACGTCGAGGCGGCCGGGGGTGGCGACGAGGGAGATGGTTCCCCCGCGGCGGCGGGCCCAGGCGGCGAGGGCGCTGCCGCCGAAGACGCCGACCGTCATGCCGGGCAGCACGCCCAGCGCGGCCGAGACGTTGGTGCGCGCGAAGAGCGCCATGAAGACCCCCGACACGCCCGCGGTCATGCCGAGCACCGCCGAGCGCAGCCATTTGGGGTCGCTGCATACCGGGACACGTAAGGTCGCCGCCGGGTCGATGGACATCGCCGCTACCTCCGCCCCGAGCGCTGCGGGGGCCGCGGACCGAAGGTCTTCTCGTTCTCGCGCGCGTCGGTGGCCAGCTCGCGCTGCCAGTCGCGCGGCTTCGGCTTCGAGCCCCGCCACGCCTCCCAGTGCGTGCGCGCCACCTCGGTGCGCGACACCCCCTCGGGGACCTCGAGCACGTCGATCTGCGCGCTCGAGAGGTCGAAGTCGCTCTGCACCATGCGGTCGGTGTCCATGCCGAGGTCTTGCAGCACCTGCTTGATGACGCCCGCCGACACGCCGAAGCGCTTCGCCACCTGGTGCACGTTCTGGAACTCGTACCCGTCGGCCGCGGTGACGCCGAGGTAGTACGCGCAGAAGAGCATGAACGGATCGATGCCGTGCTTCTCCGCGAGCGTGGAGCGGGGCGTCGACACGGGCTCGCGGGTCGGCTTCTCGTCTCTGTACATCGTCCGCGACGTTAGCCCATCGCCCGCGACCGCGCACCGGCCGACGATCAGCCCTCGACGGCGCGGGCCTTCGCGAAGTGCTCGAGCGCGGGTCGTCAACCGCGGCCGGAGCGCGCGGGCAACGCCTCCGCGGCGGTCACTCCGCCGGGAAGAAGCGCTCCCCGTACGAGGCGACCCAGAGCACGCGGTCGAGGGCCTGCGTGGCGTCGAGCACGGCGGCGGTGTGGGCCGCGGCGAGGGCGGTGAGCGCGTCGCGGTTGGCGACCGCGGCGGCGCTGAAGGCGTCGAGCGCGGGCACGAACCACGACGCGCCCGCGGTGCCCTTCTCCTCCCCCGGCGCGAACTCGTACCCGAGCCCCAGGAACGCGATGGCGTGGTCGTCCATGAGGCACATCGTCTGCGGGTGCAGCAGCGCGAGCACCTTGCTCACGGCCGCGACGCCGACGTCGCCGCCGCACAGCATCGCCACGGCCTGCGCGGCGACCGCGCGCTCGTCGTCGGCGAGCGACGCCCACCCCTCCGGGCCGTCGGCGAGCACCGCGTCGAGGAGGATCCACGCGTGGCGCGCGGGCTCCTGGAGCCACCGGCGGAAGACCGGGGAGGTGGCGCGGCTGTTGACCATCCAGCTGCCGTGGAGGGCGAGCGCGAGGCGGTCGGCGAGGAGCACGCCCCGGGCGGCGGCGACGCGCAGCGCGTGGGCCGAGTGGTCGTAGCCGAAGGCGCCGGGCAGCGTCGCGCGCTGCGCGAGCATCCGCAGCGGATCGTCGATGACGTGCGATGCGATGACGATCGGGGCGGGGCTCATCTCAGGGGTGGTCGGCAATGTACGACGAGAAGCCCGGGGCGCGCGTCCCGTCGGGGAAGCGTACGAGGGACGCGCGCATCGCGGACGGCGTCAGCGTCGCGGCCCAGCGCGCCTCGACCTCCGGGGTGGCGCCCTGCTCGCGGGCCGCGCGCCGGTCCCCCTCGTCGGCGAAGGCGTCCCAGAAGAGACGGTTGACCTCCTCGGTCTCGGCCGACTCGTGGCGCCGAGGGCGACACGAGGTGAGCTCCGCGGTGGTGAGCACGAGCAGCACTGCGGCGACCAGATCCCACGCAGACCGGCTCTTCATGAATCGCGACATGGACGATGACCTCCGCGCGCGGCGAGCACTGGTCGCTGCGACGCGGGCCTTGTCGCGGGGTCACCTCCGGCAGTTGTCGGTGGATGGGCGACTGGTGTGCCTCCCCGGAAAGAAGGCCCTGGCACGGGGTCGTCACCATGCCAGATGGCAGTGTCGACCGTGACCGACAGGAGAGTCGTCACTGCCGCGGGGATGGAGGTCCATCACGGGTGGGATGGTCGACCCACAGCGATGGGAGGGATGACCATCCAGCCGGTCATGGAGGAGTGTGCCGACGGGCTGGTCGACCGTGCCGGGGATGAGAGAGGTCTCCATGCAGGAACGATCGTCGCTCCGGGGAGGGAAACCGTCGGCGATGATCGAGCGACAACGGCCCGCGTCGCTGCGGAGGGCCCCAGCACGTGGAGGTGGAGTCGTGATGTCGAGACACAACGAGCGCGGTGCGGGAGCGGTGGTCGCGGTCATCGCGTTGGGCCTGGGCGTCGACCTGCTGTCGGGGTGCCTTCACCGACGCCGCGCTCCCGTCGAAGCCGACGAGACGAACGAGCCGGCGCCGGAGGTCGTGAGCAAGCCGGTCGCGCCTCCGGCTGATCCCCTGAACGTGAGCCGGTCGCCAGCGCGCAACGAGCCGACGGAACATGCCGCCGAGCGGGTGATACGTGGTAGCGCCGAACTCGGCGAGGTGACGCGCACCGAGGGCAGCGGCGACGTCGAGCCGGTGGCGCGCATCATCCGCGGGCAACTCGGTGGAATGCGCGCCTGCTACGAGCGCGAGCTCAGGCGCGACCCGTCGGTGAAGGGCCGCCTCGACGTGCACTTCACCCTCGGCCCGTCGGGGCGGGTGTTGAGCCTCTGGACGGGCGGAGTCGACGGCACGCCGTCGATCGGGTCGTGCGTCAGCGGTCGCATTCGCGGCCTCGTCTTCCCGTCGTCCGACGCGAGCTCGACCTTCACCGCGCCGATCACCCTCGCGCCCGGGTCGTAGCGGTCGCGGGCGTCACGCCGTGGCGACGGCCGCGGCGCGCACGGTCGGCTCGGCCGCGGGCGCGGCGAGCATGCGGCTGGCGGGGCGCAGCGACCACGACGCCAGCAGGACGGCCAGCAGCACCACCGGCGCGATCGTGTGGCTGGCCGCGTCGCCCACGGCGAGGTGTGAAGCGGCCGCGCTCACGAGGTTGATGGTGAAGCCCGCGTAGGCCCACTCCTTCAGGCGCGGGAGCCCCGGCGCGAGCAGCGTCGCGACGCCCAGCAGCTTCCCGATCCCCAGGATCGTCATGAAATACGCCGGGTACCCGAGGTGCGCGAAGCCGGCGACCATCTGCGGCTGGTGGGTGAGCGTGCTGAAGCCCGAGAGGGTCAGCCCGAGGGCGAAGAGTCCGGTGGTGATCCAATAGGGGAGGTTGCGATTCTTCATGGCGGCTCCTGCGGCGCGCCTGCGGCGCCGACGGGGCCCACTGTCTGCCCGCCCGGCGGGTGACGCCATTACGCACGGGAGAGCACCATCTGCTACCAATCGATGCAGATGGACGATCTGCCCGAGACCACCGAGTTCCTGACCTTCGTGCGCACCGTCGAGGCGCGCTCGATCTCCCGCGCGGCCCGCGAGCTGGGCGTGCCGCGGCCCACCGTCGGGCGGCGCCTCGCGCGGCTCGAGGAGAAGCTGGGCGTGCGGCTGCTCCGGCGCACGACGCGCACGATGGTGCTCACCGACGCGGGCGAGGCCCTCTACGCGCGGGCCCGCGGGGTCATCGCGGCGGTGCGCGACGCCGAGGCGTCGGTGCGGCGGAGCGACGAGGCCGTGCGCGGGGTGCTGCGCGTGTCGGCGCCGCCGCTCAACTCGCTGCAATTCGGGGCGATGATCGCCGACTTCATCGGGCGCTACCCCGACGTGCGCCTCGAGCTCGACCTCACCACGCGCCACGTCGACTTCGCCGCGGGCGCCTACGACGTGGCCATCCGCGCGGCGGCGCAGCTCCCGCCGGGGCTCATCGCGCGCCACCTCGCGCGCACCCGCCTCGCGGTCGTCGCGTCGCCGGAGTACCTCGCGCGCCGCGGCACGCCGAAGCGCTCGACCGACCTGGCGAAGCACGCCTGCCTGGTGGGCTTCGCGCTGGGCGAGCACCCGGC
>JAQBQI010000146.1 GCA_028287085.1 Myxococcaceae bacterium | reverse complement strand
GAGAGGCCCGCGCAGCCGTCGTCGGCGTGGCAGCCGGCGACGCAGGCGTGGGTGGCGACGTCGCAGTGCTGCGCGGCGGGGCAGGCGTCGTCGCGGGTGCAGCCGATGGTCAGCGGGACGTCGGCGGGCGCGTCGAAGCCGGCGTCGCGCGCGGCGTCGGGGGCGGCGCCGAGGTCGTCGACGGGCGCGGCGGTGTCATCGACGGGCGCGACGTCGTCCTTGGCGGCGTCGTCGGCGACGACCGGGGGATCGGCGTCGAAGCAGCCGAGCGGGGTGGCGAGGAGGGCGAGGAGCAGCAGGCGGGTCGTCGGGCGCGTCACGGACGCGGAGAGTACGGAGCGCACGGCGCGAAGGTCCAGCGAGAGACGGGGCGCAGCGCAGCAGGGCGGCTGGTCAGCCGGTGGGCGGCGCGGGCGGGGCGGCAACCTTGGCGCGGCGCCGCGGGACGTAGCGACCCTGGAGGGCCGGGATGTGGTCCGGCATCTGGCGCCCCCAGAGGGTTCCGCCGGCGCGCTCGATCAACGCGTAGCGCCCGAGGAGCACCGTCCAGAGCCGGTCCCGAACGTTCTCGGCGTCGCGCTGCACGGCGGTGCGTCGGGGGCGGCGCGCCGCGCCCGAGGGATGGATCCTCTCGCGCAACATTGAGCCCAGGACCTTCGCCCGCGCGACCTGGGCGGCGGTGACCGCGCTGCCCTCGCCCGTGAGCTTGTACTCAACGTGAAGGAGCGCGAGGTCGACGAGGTCGACGGCGGTGTCGACGTCGCCGCGGCCGCGCGCGATGCGCTCGACCTCCTTCTCCGGGCAGCGCTCGTTGACGGCGTGCGAGCGCGCGCTGGCGAGAAGCTTCTTGCGCAGGGGACGTCCCTCGCGCAGGAGCGTCCGCACCTCGCTCCCCGAGGCGGGGTTCGCCTCGACGCGGTCGGCCGCGTAGACCACGGCGAGGGCGACGGAGCGGGTCGACTCGACCTGCTCCCAGTCGACGCGGAGGCCGGTGGCCTCCAGCTCGCTGCGCGCGGCGAGCACCGCGTCCCGACCGGTCATGGCGTTGTAGTACGCCAGGGCGACGTCGGCGCGGCAGGGGCGCACCGCGGACAACGGGACGCCCGACGCTTCGCCGAGGTGGCGCGTCAGGTCGTCGAAGTGGCCCACGATGGCGGGCGGCGCCTCCTCGACCGTGGCGGACGCGGTCGGGGGAATGGAAACCTTCAGGGCGTTGGACGTTCTGGGCATTGTTGATCGAGCCTCCTGCCCACGTCATCGGAGGCGCCGACGGAGGGGTTGCGTCCCCGCGACGATTTTCTCCGCCCGATGCTGCGCGCCGGGGCGGGAGGTTCCGGGCAGCATCACGGGTTGCTGGTCGGAGGGTCGGCGACCGTCGCGCAGCATCACGGGTTGCTGGTCGGAGGGTCGCCACCCGCCGCGCAGCATCATGGGTTGCCGCTCGGAGGGTCGGCACCCGCCGCGCAGCGTCTCGGGTTGCTGCGCGGAGGGACGGCAACCGTCGACGAGCTTCGGGTGCAGCCCCGCACCCCGTCCGGGCGTCTTCGGTGACTCGCAGCTGGTCGAGGCGAACTGCGCCGTCATTGGGTACGTTCCCTCCGATCCGATGAGACCCACCAGCCGACGGAATCTCACGCCCCGCCTCACCGCGGTGTTGGTCCTGGCCGGCATCTGGCTCGGCTGCTCCGAGGTCGTGACGCCGGAAGCCGGGGTCGACGTCCCCGGCCCGTGCAACGCGCGGCACGACGTGCCGATGTTCGCCATCGTCACGGTTTGCGACGGCATCGGGGTCGACGCCTGCCAACGCATCGGGGCGGAGGGCGGCGCCGGCCTGACCACCTACGGGACCTGCATGCCGCTCGCCAACCTGTGCATCCTCGCGGACCACTGCGGGTCGTTCGCCGACGTCAGCACCTGCCGCTGCGGGACGGACGCTCCGTGCCGCAGGGGCGAGATCTGCGCCGCCGGCGGCCCTGGCGTGACGCCACACTGCGCGTGCCTCGGCGGTCGGGTGCCCTGACCCGCTGACGTCGACCCGCGAGGGAGGCGCCGCCGTGGGCCGCCGCGGCACGGTGGGCGGCCCGGGCGGAGACGACTACGACCGCGCTGCCATGCCGTGCCGGCTCGTTCGCGCGGGACCTCCAGCGAATCGCGCGAGGCATGTGGCGTGCTCCGTCGCGCGGGATGCGTGCGCCCCTCGCCCTCTTGAGCGGACTCTCTCTTCTCCTCGCGACGCCGCGCCCCGCGGGCGCGTGCAGCTTCACCCTCGACGACCTCCAGGGGTGCGCGGCCGCCCGCTCGCCCGAGTTCGCGACGCTGCCGTCGAACGCGATCTTCCCCGCGACGTGCCGCAGCGGCGCGGGCGGTTGCACGATCCAGTGGTCGGCCAACGACCGCGCTCCGCTCGTCTGCGATCGCGTCGACGTGCCCCTTCCCGGCCCCTACTGCCGCCTCCGCGCGCCGCTGCCGACGAGGCTCTGGAACCCGTCTTCGCCGCGGCCGCCCTACGCCGCGACGATCGGCTTCGAGGGCGAGGACACCACCGCGCCCGCGATGCCGTCGATGGACATCGAGGTGCAGCTGGTGAGCGACCCGTCGACCGGCGGCGCCTACGGCTGCCCCGACGTCGACCGCATCAACGTCCACCTCCGCGCCGCGGAGCCCGGCCCGATGTTCGCCGTCTTCTTCTTCGGCGCGACCGCCGACGAGGCCGCGACCGCCCCGCGCGCCGAGGCCGCGGTGGGCGTCTGCTCGGACCTCCTGCCGAGGGAGTTCGACGTGACCGCGAGCGTCGGCACGAGCGTCGAGCGCTACCGCACGAACGAGGGCGGCTTCCGGCGCGCGGGCCGCTACTGCGTCACCGCCGCGATGATGGACGTCGCCGGCAACGTCGGGGCGCGCTCCGCGGCCGAGTGCCTGAGCACCCAGGACGAGCGTGACCCGCACGTCGTCTTCGTCGCGCCGCAGTCGCGCATCGGCTGCCTCTGCCAGGCCGGTCCGACGGGCGGTGGCGCGCCGCTCGCGGCCGTCGCGGGGGCCGCGCTCGCGGGCATCGTGGCGCTCCGCGCGAGGCGCCGTCGACGGGTGTGACCTGCCGGTGCTGAGGGTGCCATCGCGGCTCACGACGCGGGTGGCCGCGGCCGGACCGGGGTGCAGGCGAACGCCAAACCCCGGT
>JAQBQI010000114.1 GCA_028287085.1 Myxococcaceae bacterium | reverse complement strand
GGGCTCATCGAGACGATGCGCGCCGCGGGGGGCGACGTGGCGGCGCTGGAGAAGCGGGCCGAGGCGGCGCTGGGCGACGCGTGGGTGCGGTGGCGCTGGGCGGCCGAGGGGCGGCGCCCGGTCGCGGTGCCCATTGACGGGACGGCGGTCGGCGCCGAGGGATAGGTCGCGAATGGAGCGATACGTCACCGCGGCCGTGGTCTGCTGGGCGCTCCGGTCGTTCCTGGCGGCGCTCTTCGTGCTGGAGCACTTCAGCCTGGCGCGGCGGCTCGTCGGCACGCCCTGGTGGCAGCGGCTGTTGATCCCGGCGCCGGCGGGCTGGCGGGCGGGGTGGAAGCGCCTCGCGGTCGGCTGGTGGGCCTGCCTCGCGGGGTGGATCGTGTTGTGGGCGATCCCGATCCGGTGGTTCGCCCGGTCGGTGTGATAGAACGCTGGCGAGACGCAGCGCGATGGCGAAGTCCCAGTCACCCCTCCTCGGTTACAACACGAACATCCCCTACAAGGGCAAGGTGTTCCACATCCAGACCGAGGACTCGGGGGTGTTGAAGCCGCACGTGATGACCCACCTCTTCGCGGACGGCGGCCGCATCCTGAAGTCGCAGAAGAGCAGCTACGCGCACCTGCTCGAGGCCGACGACCTGGCCACGCTGGTGAAGAAGCTGATGCAGGACCAGCACAAGGCGATGTTCATCGCCCTGCGCCAGGGTCAGTTCGACGAGATGGCGGGGGTCGAGCCGACGCGCGCCGCGGCCCCGGCGCCCGCGCCCGCGGCGCCCGCGGCCGACCCGGTGGAGTCGGAGCTCGAGACGGGCGAGACCAACACGGTGCCGCCGACCGCGCCGACGCCTTTGAACCCGGGCGCGGTGATCCAGATGCCGCCGCCGCCGCCGCGCTCGAACCTGCCGGCGATGCCCTCGGTGATTCCGCCGCCGCTCCCGCAGGCGGTGGCGGTGGCGGTGGCGCGGCCGGCGCTCTTCGGCGACTCGTTGGTGACCGAACGATCGCTCGACGAGGTGATCCTGGCCTTCCTGGCCGAGGAGCTGGAGTCGTCGGGCGCCGCGTAATTCCGGCGGCGGGCGGGCGATCGTACGGGGGATGAACTACTTGACGACGCGCAGCCAGGCGGGCCGCTCGCGGCTGCCCTTGCGGTCGCCGGGGGTCGGCGCGGGGTCGTCGGGCGAGGGCTCGTGGTCGTCGACCTCGGCGGGCGCGGGTGCGGGCGCGGGCTTGATCGGGGTGACGGGGGCGAGCTTCTGGGTCTTGCCGGAGGGCACCGCGGCGATGCGGGGGCGCGGGCGCTCGGCGGGGACCTCGGCGTCGCTGGTGGCGCTGGTCGACTCGGCGGTGTCGGCGCGGCCGCGGCCGGTGCGGGAGGTGGGCGGCGCGCGGCGCACCGGCGAGGGTTGGGGGACGAGCTCGGGCGGGAGTTCGGTGGGCCACACGGTCACCTGGCCGTCTTCGGCGACCATGGCGTAGATGGCGGTCCAAGGGAGGTCGCAGAAGAAGGGCGAGCGGCTGAAGGACAGGGTGCAGCGCACGCCGCGGTCGTCGATCTTGAGGTCGGGGATGGGCACCGCGAAGTGGAGCCCGAGCTGGAGCACGAGCTGGGGTTTCTGCGCGTGCCAGGCCGGGACGACGACGCCTTCGACGCGGGGGTCGAGGTGCAGGAACACGTTGCCGCGCTCGAGCAGTTTCTGGAGCTGGTCCTTCTTGGGCGGCGGCTCGACGGGCATCGGGGCCCGTAGGTGCCTCAGCGCCGCCGGGGGGTCAAGGGATGGTCACGGCGGCGCGGCGGCCGACGACGATACTTGACGCGCCGGGCCCTGGGGCCTCAGAGTGCGCCGTGCGTTGGTGATCCACTGACTCTGCGGGGGCTTCGAGCGGGTGAAACCGCGAAAGGTTCCTGACAGGGGGCGAAACGGTTTCGACGTGGGTTGTGACGCGATTGATGGCACGACCGCCGGCCCGTAACGGCGTAAATACTGCGGGAACCAAGAGAAGCGAACGACAATGACGTTCCTCTCGCGTTCGCGGCCTAAGAAACCGTAACGCCGTGCCTCGATGAGCCTGCCAGTGCTCATCGAAGTGCGTAAATGAACTGGCTGGCTGTTCACCAGGGTGCCCCGGGTGAGTGGCAAGATTCAGGGGGTGCTGGTTGGGTGGAGTGCCTGCCGATGAGCACGAGACTCGACGAGAAATGATCATCGGCTATGTCGTGTAGAAGTCATCGTTGAGCACTTGCGGACCCGGGTTCGACTCCCGGCGCCTCCACCTCCCCTCCCTCCGAGATTCGCGTGTCGTTCCCAGGACTTCTGGACGAACGACCCGCGTCTCTCGGAGGCTGTAACAAGATTTGTAACAAGCGGCGCCTCGGATTTCCCCGGCGCCTCCCCATTTTGCGCCTCCCCCGCCGGGGTCGCGAGGGCCTCGATCCGGGCCCTTACCTCGTCGGGTGAAAGCCGCCGGAGCCTCACCACCGCCACGGCCTCGCAGAGGGTCGGCCAGGGTAGGGTCGTGTAGGCGTCGACGATGTTGCCCCGGGCGCCGTGGGTGATCTGCTCCAGGACGTCCCGGCGGGCACCGTCCACCCGGGCGAGCGTGATGAACGTGCGGCGGGTGTCGTGCACGCGGCGGTGGCGCAGCCCGAGCCGGCCGAGGTCCCCGAGGAAGGTGTTGCGGGCCTGGTGCCGCGACCGCATCTCGCCCTCGCGCGAGGGCACGACGAGGTCGCTCGCCTCGGGGTTGCGACCCATGAGTCGGGCGAAGCCCTCCGAGCGCCACTCCCGAAGTACTTCATGAAGCAGGGGGTGGACGGGCACCGTGCGGGGCGTCTCAGTCTTGGTCCCGTGCTCGTAGGAGCGGGCGACGGTGAAGCGCGGGAGGGGCTCCAGGCGCTCGTCGAGGTCCCGCCAGCGTAGCCCGGCGGCCTCGCCGAAGCGGACCCCCGTGAGGAAGAAGAGGGCGTTTAGGACGCGCCGGTCCTCGGGGACCGCGTCGGCCGAGAGGAGCAGCTCGGCCTCCTCGCGCGTGAAGATCGCCGTCGAGCGCCACTCGGGGTGCTTGTCGCGGAGCTTGGGGAGCTGGTCCTTGGTGAGCACGCAGGGCGTGTGCGGGATCACCTCGTCGACGACGAGGTCGGCGAACATCTTGTGGAGGGTGCCGTAGACGTGGCGCACGGTGCGCGGCGCGAGCTCGCTCGCGCGCAGGCCGTCCATGAGGTCGCGGACGTGGCGGACGCGGATCTCGGTGACGAGCATGTCGCCCAGCACCGGCACCACGTGGCGGTTCAAGGTCGAGAGGTTGTCGTCGACGTTGCGGAGGCCCAGCGCCCGGCGCCGCTTGATCCACGGCGCGACGAAAGTCGAGAACTTCGGCACAGGCGGCGCGGACGGCTTCGCGACGCGAGGCAGGTCCTTGAGGCCCTTCTCGACGTCGCGGAGGATCTTCTTCGCCTCCTCCTTGGTGCTCCCGCCCACCTTGGAGATCCACCGCCCGTCGGCGTCCCGGAACCGGATGTAGTAGCGCTCGCCCCGCTTGTAGATGCTCGACATCGTCTCACTCCTCCTCGGGTCCGCTCGACCTGCCGATCGCACCGCAGCGGCGCGACCTCCCGGCACATCACGCCCCGTCATCCTGCCGCATCGCCCGCGCGGGGCCAGCGTTTCGAGATGGGGCCTTCCAATGGTTCGCGAACGACATCACCTGCGCCGCGGAAATGGTTTGCCACACGTACGATATGAAGAGATCCCTTCCTTCATCGGCGAGGCGTCAGCGTCGCAAGGATCTCGTTCGACCGTGGCGACGGCTCCCCGCCCGGTCCACCTCCTGCGCCCTGCCTCTGCATGAGCATCGCGTCGATGTCCGAGCGCCGGACGCGGAGCACCCGGCCGCAGCGACCCGCGGGCAGTTGTCCGAGCGTGATCCACTCCCGGAGGGTCTCTTCGGAGACTGCCGCGTGCCGAGCGCCCTCGGCGACGGTGAGCCAGGGTTCGACCGACTCCACCTGCACGACGGGCGCGGGGCGCGTGACCACGGCCCGCAGGAGCACCGACAGGGCGGACGCGATTTCCTCGGGGAGCACCGCGTCGGAAGGGTGTTCCAGCTGGGGGGAGAGCTCCTGCGTGGGCGCCCCGTTGCGCAGGGTGCCTCCCGTCCTCGATCGACCCTTCACGTCCATGACGCTCCCTGCTTCGTACGGCATGCTCGTCGGATGTCTCTGCCGTCCGACGATCTCTCCGTGCCCGGGTTCCCTGCGCCGATCGATCTCGACGCCCTGCCCTCGCACCTGCGCGACAACCCGATCGCCCACCTCCACGTCCGACTCCCGGCGGCGGTCGAACCCAACCTCGCCGCCCTCGCCACCGAGGAAGTGGTGCCGGTCGAAGACACCGTCCGTGAGCTTGTCTCCCCGGCGCGCGGTGAACCCTGAGGAGGTCTGCCTCCGCCGGGCGGGTTGCGCTGGACGACCCCGTGGTCGTCGCGCGTCGGAGTCCGGACGACGCGGTCACGAGGTACATGCGCTCGCGACGCGCGGCGTTGCCCAGAGCGCGCGGAGCCTTGGCTCGGCCCGCGGTCCCGCCCGGCGGATCAGCAGATGACACTCGGCGTGCGGCAGGGCGCGTCGACCGGGCTTCCCTGGCGTCAGTACCAGGCGTGCGTACCGAAGCCGAGGCGACCGACCATTTCGTACCAGTCGGCCGCCACGCAGATTGCCGCGAGCGCTTCCTCGAAGGTTGAGTGCTCCTGGAAGACCACGTCCTTCGCCGTAGAGTCCCAGACCCCGTTGAAGCCGGCGCCCCGTGGAACGGTCGCTGGATCGTGATGCTTCCCCTCGAGGCGGGTCGCGGCGTCGCGGAGCTCGGCGGCGAAGACGAGGGCCTCGGCGGTCGTCATGTCATGATGCATGCGCTCGCAGAGATCATCCTCGCCCAGCGCATCGAGCTCGTACGCCGCGACCTTGCCGCGGAGCGAGCAGCACGTGCCGAGCATCCCGATCGGGAAATCGTCGTCTTTGAACGGGCAGGGTGCGTCCGGTGAGTGGGTCAGCCCGGGGTGTTCTTCCTTCGTCTCGTCGTCGGTCGTTCGTCGTGGAAACAGGTCAAGTCCCATAGAGTTGGATCGTGAGGAATCAGTTCGTGGGCCGAGCTGAGCTCTCGCGAACGCTCCGGGAGCGCCGCTCCTCGTCGCACCTCCGGGTGTCGATGTCTCCATGCCGCCCCGCGCGCCAGCGTTGCGCGTGTCGGGCGAACGACGGGGATTGCGTTCGCGACCGGTCGACCTCGCAGGGTCCGTCGCTCGCGGCTCGCGGTCAGCGCTCCTCGGGGCGCCGCCAGCGGCGGAGCAGTTCGAGCGCGTCGACCCCGCCGAAGAGTTCGCGAGCGCGCTGAAGACGCTGCGAGACGGCCACGCGGTCTGCGTCCCCCAGGCCCGTTGCGCGTCGTTCGACGTCCTCGAAGAATGCCTCGACCTGGCGCGCGAGCGTCCAAGACTCGATGGTGCTCAAGAGCTCGGCGCGACTCTCCTGGATCGCCTGCGCGCGGCGGCGCTCCACCTCCTGGCGCTGCCACTCGCGGTACTGGACCTCCGCCTTCGTCCGTGCGAGCTCCGCCTCGCGCTCCCGCTCTTCGACCAGCCGGGCGATCGTGGGGACCGCGCTCTCGATCCCCTCGGCGATGGCGGCGCACCTTCGCACCAGCTTGCCTTCGCCGTCCTCCCGCCACACGCGCTCCCAGGGCACGTGCCAGTACGGGGCATACGCGCGGAGGGCGAGGCGCCCGCTCGGCATCTGGTGCCTGGAGGTGAAGGCGCTCGGCGTGGCCGAAGCCAGGCGCCTGCCGACGGCCGGAGGAACGCGCACCCGCTTGCCGTCGATAAACTGGACCTCGACCTCCTCGCTCGACTCGAAGAGTGTCAGGCCGACCGCGACGGTTCCGACGAGGACGAGGGTCGGGCGATCGGGACGCCAGGCCTGCTCCCAGTGCACGCCGGAGGGTTGCTCGCGCTCGTCGAGTTCCCCGCAGTGGTACCTCTCGCTCATCGACGGGAACACCACGCGGTGCCCGCGCTCGAGCAAGGTCAGGAAGAGCTCGTTGGCCGCGGCGAGCGCGCGCGGCAACTGGTCCTTGGTCACGTACACGTCGACGAGGCAGCGCTTGACGGGCTTGAGGTACCCGTCGTTCGAGACGCGCGCGGCGTCGAAGTGTTCCGTCGCCCCGGCGAGCAGCGGGTGTCGGCTCGGCCGCTCGATCCGCTTCACCTTCCCTGGAGGCACCGGCTCTGCGGGCGCTGGCGGAAGAGGCCGCGACGCACGCCGCGGCTCCCCATCCCTGGCCCATTCCAACTCGTCCCCTGGCTCGGCCTCGGGCAACGGGGGCCGTTCCGACGCTCTCCCTGCCTTGAGTCGCTCCCAGTACCCCTGCGACGGGCGCGGCACCCCGAGGCGTTCACAGACGCGCGCGAGGAAGCTGAACGCGACCCCGTACCGGGCCGCGACCTTCGTCATCGGCTCCGCCCAGACCTCCGCGTAAAGTGTCTCCCGGCTTACGTTCTCCGTGCCCTGCGCCACGGTCGGAGAGAATGCACGAAGCCCCCGCGCTCAGGGAACGGCGAAGACCGCGGCCGCGGAGTCGGCGGTCGCGGCGCGGCAGAGCCATCGATCGATCGTCTCCGGGTCGGCGCAGCTCAGCGCCCGCTGCCGCGTCGACTCGTCGACCTCGACGCCCCGCGCGGCCAGCACCCGGAGGAGAACCTTCACCTGCCCACGCGCCTTCGCCCGCGCGAAGGAGGCGACGAGCGGGTTGTCGCGGTGCGCGGGGTCCGCGGCCATGCGCTCGATGGCGTCCAGCGGGTCGGGTGCGTCGTCGAAGAGTTCGGACGGGCGTCGCACGGCGGCGACGCGAAGGGTCCAGCGCCGGAGCACGGGGGCGTCCCCGGCGCAGATCCTCACCCCCACGGCGGGCTCGACGCGGACGGCGAGGTCTTCGAGCAGATCGAGGAGCGCCTGCGCGCGAAGGCGCGCACCGAACCGGGCCTCGAACTCATCGCCCATCGCGCGCAGCGCCGCGTTGGGGGTGTCCTCGTAGAGGTCAACCCTCGGCCCCGGCACCGTCGCCCCGAATTGCTCTGCGCTCACGGCCGTGGTCGCGTGGAGCGTCCACGCCCGGAGCACCGCGAGGTCCTCGCACGCGAGGATTCGTCGGCGGACCTCCTCCTCGACCGGAACGCCGCGGTCGCAGAGGAGGTCGACGACGACCCGCGCGCGAATCCGGGCGCAGTGGTAGTCGCGGAGCGCGTCCGCCAGGACCTGCAATCCGCGAGTCTCGGTCTCTCGGGGCTCCATCGGGCTCGGGTCGGAGGTGCCCTACACCGAACCCGAGCGATGCATGAGCACGGGGCGAACGTTGCGAAGCAGCGACAGGGCCGCGTCGTTGGCCGGGACGCCCCCGTCCGGGAGCAGGTGGCTCAGGCGGGGCCAGACGGCGAGCCTGCTCAGGTCGGCATCTCCCGCGTCGTCGAAGGCGGCGAACTCCCGCGTGAGGTAGTCCTCGCCGCCGTGGTGGAAGCGATAGACGATGTGGACGAAGTCGCGCAGCTCGGTCCGGTCGCCGACCTGCACGAACTCGGGCGCCACCTGCCGTACGATCTTGACCTGCAGGGGCCCATGCGTCGCGACCTCGGCGAGCTTCTCCAGGAACGCCTGGTGCTTGAGTTCGGTCGTCATGGGCTACGCGAGCTCCTCGGTCCCTGCCCGGGTCGCCTCGGTCGTCGGATCGAGGACGTCCGGGGTCCCTTCGTTCATGTCGATCATCGCACCCGCGGGCAGGTCCGCGCCACCGTCGATCACGCCGCGGAGCTGCTGGTGCACCCGGTGGGTGCCCGACGACGGCGCGGAATCCCGGGCCGCGCTGAGCAGGAACTCGAGGAGGCGCGCGACCTGCAGTTCGATGTCGCGGCCGCGGACCTCCCGTGTGACCGCGCCGGGCCCGGTCACCTGGAACCTCCAGTCCTCGGCGTCGCCGGTCTTCAGCCTCACCCCGAGCACGCCGCTGCCGCCCACGATGAGCCGTGGGAGGAGGACGGGGCGCAGAAGCGACGGCCGCAGCACGCGCGGCCGACCCTGCGCGCGGGCCTTCGCTCGCCCGCGCTTCACGAGCGGCTTGAAGGCCAGGTCGCCCGCCGCGGTCTGCTGGGTACGGCTCCAATTCAGGATGCGAAGCGCCGCGGCGAGCTCCTCGTACCCGCCCGTCTCGTAGGCGAACACCGCCCGTGGAATCTGGCTCTCGGGGTCCACGGCGTCGCCGAGGGCCGCGGACTGCGTGAGGGCGTCGACCCACGCCCACGTCCCCACGGTGGACGTCTTGATCTCGACGACCGCGCGCACCGCGTCGGCGAACACCACCGCCGTCTCACCGTCGCGGAAGAGCGTCGGGTAGAGCCACGTGTCGACCACCATGAGGTCGATCTGCCGATCGCTGTTGAGGAGCTGTCCGTCGGGACCGAAGGCCGCGATCGTGCCGGTCAGCGCCTCGAAGCGGCGCGGGAGCATCTCGCGCAGCACCTGCACGATCGCCCGCTCGCGGGCGCTCCCCGTGAGGGTGCGGTGGGTGGTGAACGCCCCGATCAGCGTCGCCTGGGCGCGCACCCGTTGCACGAGCACGTCGCGGAACCGTGACCTCTCCATCCTGGTCCTCCGTATCACGCGCCGCGCAGCGCGCTCGCAAGGGGTGCGAGAGCGCGACGACGGCTTTTCGACGCCTGCTAGGTGGCGCGAGCACCCCGGTGCAACGACCGCTTCGGGCGCCTCCGCGCGGTGCCCGTCGATGAGCCGGAGTGCGGGCCACTCCGAGGTCCAGGTGCATCGGTCGATGAGCAACTCCTGCACGATGCGAATGTCCTTCCGCGCCTCCCGGTAGCGATCGAGTTCGTCGTAGACGGCGTAGTAAAGCGTCCGTCCCATGGAGGCGGATGTCAGCGAACCAAGTGGGCCCGGTGCGCGAGCGAGCGCAGCTCCGCGGGAACGACCGCTCTCCTCCGGCGCGATGGCTTCGTGGTGAGCGCCTCCACTCGCCTTCATGCGTCCTGGGACCGAGACGTTGCGACCTGATCGACCCCGACGGTGCGCCAGCGGGCCGCGAAGCGAACCCTGCCTCGATGCCCGGAGAGTCCGTGCGTGCAGACCTACCTCCGCCCGTGCGACGCTCACGGGGAGGAGAATCCGACGATGACGATCGCTGTGACCTGGACTGGCTGGCTCTCGTGGGCAGAGGTGAACGCTCCCACGGCGACGATCCAGGCTGCGCTCAGGCAGACCGGGGCCTACCTGGTAGCGTGTTCGCCCGAGCGCCCGATGGAGTCACCGACGCCGGCGCTCGCCGACATCGTCTACATCGGCGAGACGCACCGGCGCGGGCGGAGCCTCCGGCAGCGGCTCTTCGAGTTCGGCAAGAGCGCGGGGTTCACCCGCGCGGACGGCAGCCGGAGGAGCGGCCACTCGGGCGGCTGGCGATGGCCGCCAGAGCACGCGAAGGGCGTCGGTGCAGGGTCCTGCTGGATCGCCATCGCGCCGACGCCGACGCGCGCTACCGAGGCGTGTCGTGCGATCCGCGAGATCTACCCGACCTGCGTCGAGTCGGAGTCCCTCCTCGCGTACGTCACCTCGCAGAGACGACTGCCCGCGCTGAACAGGCGCGAACGCTCCGGCAAGGGAAGCGACCTGCCCGAGCTGGAGGTCGACGTCGGGGGCCTGCTCGCCGGGAATCTCGACGCGGCCAACGCCTTCGTCGAGCAGGTGGCCTCGCGGTGGGGCACGAGGGCGCCCGGGAGCGCCGACCCGAGCGAGGTGCAGTACAAGACGCGTGACTGGAGCTGGCGAGGCGTCGAGCGGGAGTTGGATGACCGCTGGTGGATCGGCGTGGGGTGGAGCGCGGGGGCGGAGGCCGTCGTCGACGTCTGGGTGTGGAGGTCCGGCGAGCGCGACACCTTCTGGGAGACCGCGGCGACGGAGGATGAGGTTCACGAGCTCATCGAGCTGCTCACGGACTGGTGGTGCAGCGCCTGACGCTTGCGCTGCCCCGCTCGTCGGGATGGCGAGCGGGTGTCGTCAGCCCGCGTCCTGGGGATCCGGCGGCCCCTCGGCGGGGTCAACCCCCGCCACGCTCGCCGGGACCGGTGTTCCGCTTGCCGCCGCGGAGACGCGCGCGATGATGCCGTCCGCCACGAGCTCGGCCGCTCGCGCCCGGAACCAGTCGTTGAACGTCTGCTGTTGATTCTCGGCCGCGAGCAGGGAGAGGACGCTCGCGCGGACGCGCACGAACTCCCACTTCGAGTCGACGGGAGACACCTCGCGCGTCGCGTCCGACCCGCGCCCGAGCCAGGTGGTGATGGCCGCCCCGAACTGCGGGTCCGCCTCGAGCGCCTTGGCGACGGCGCTCGCCGGGTTCACGTGGAGCGTGAGCAGGAGGTCGGGCAACCCCTCGACGAGCGTCGGCGTCGCGGGTCGGCCGACGTAGAGGCCCGCGTAGGCGCCGAGCTGGACGTCCCAGCTCCACGGGTTGCACCAGAGGAGGTAGGCGTAGCGCGCGTGCTTCTGCTCGATCGGCGGCTGCCGCTTGTTGCGCGTGACGAGGGCGAGCCCCGCCGGGCTCCACGCGCCGGCCACGAGACGCGAGGCGTGGAGGGACCAGCCGTCGAAGGTGTTCCAGGCGTCCCACGACGCGAGCATTCCAGAGAGGGCGTGGAGGTGGATGCGGGGCATGGAGACTCCGAGGGTGTCGATGAGGTGGTGGAGCTGGCGGAGGACGAGCGGCGCACCGGGCCAGTCAAGCTCGCGGAAACGCTGCCACGCGACGACGCCGAGCCAGCGGTATTCCGCGTGGTGCCGCACGGGGAGGTGCGTGACGTGCTTCGCGACCGCGGCAACGTGCGCCGTGGCGAGGTAGGTCTCGACCTGCGGCGCGAGGGGCGGCTCGTGGATCTTGAGTTCGAGGACGATGGGCGCATGCCCGTGCCACCGGAGCGTGATGTCCGTGCGGCCGCCGACGACCTCGTCCTGCGTGTCGACGGCGGGCGGCTCCGCGACGTGCGCCCATCCGTCGATCGTCCCCCAGCCGACCTTCGCGACGAAGCGCCGCCACACCTCGGGATGTTCCAACGCCGCCGCGAGCGCTGCTTCGAGGAAGGCTTCGCGCGGCACGTTCGCGTGCGTCGCGTAGCGGTAGAACCTACCGAGGAGTCCCTCCTCGCGACGCGCCATGGCCCACGTCTAGCGCAGGTCCGGCTGGGGGCATAGCTGCGTCCAACCCGCGCGACGAGGTCATCCGCCCGAAGCACTTCTCCTCTCCGAAGTTCACCCCGACGAGACCGCCACCCGCGCCCCCGATCCCCTGCCCCGCGAGGGCGCCGAAACTCTCTTGAGAGCCTCCCGCGCCCGGACATTAGCGCGAAGGTGAGGTCGGCGGGGCTGAACGCGCTGCCAACCACTGCGAGGGGGCAGGTCGTGGGCGGGCACCACGAGCGAGGGTGACCGTCTTCCTCTCCGTGAGCGCTAGCGTCAGCGGCAGGGTGAGCAGGAGTCTCGCGGCGCCCGGGACCACGACCTCGATGCACTCGCACCCACGCCACCGACATGGACGACCCCGTCGTCGGAATGTACCCACGGTCGCGAGGGGGACGCAGGACGGCGCGCTGGCGCGTGAGATCTGTTGTCTCCGGCGGGGGAATGTTCTCTTCTCAGCCCCAACGGGAGAGCGGCCCATGCGTGACGATCAGGGGGAGGCAATTCGCGACTTCATCCAGGCGCGCCCGGCGGAGGACCTCGCGCGGGCGGGGGTCCTTCAACGGGACCAGAGGTTCGGTTACCTGCTGAAAGGAGCCTCGCTCGAGCCGTTGCTCAGCCTCATGCGGCGCGAGGGCGTGACCCGCTTGCACCAGGGCGCCCAGTGGGAACTCCACGCCGACGGGCGCGTCCGCAACGCCTGGGGCGGGCAGCACACGCTCACCAGCTACGCGAACCTGCGGTCCCCGGGAAACGCGTTCGAGGGAGCGAACGAGAGGATCAACCCCTACTACCGTTCGCCCGCGTCCGCTGCCGCGACGACTCGACCCGACAGCGTCCTCGCGGCCTTCGCGATCGAGGAGGCCATCTTCACCGCCGAGGACCTCTCCAAGCCTGAGAACCGCTGCAACCTCGCGATCTTTCACCTCCTCGCCGAGGAGTCCTTCCACCGCTGGTTCACCGGGCGCCTCGGTCTCCCGGCGACCGCGACGCTCTTTCCCCAGCGGAACCACTCGGGCGCGCGCCCCGACCTCGTTGCACACGACGACGCAGGAAACGACCTCGGCGTCGTGGAAGTCGAACTGGGTGACGCCGACACCGAGCAGATGGCCAACTACGCGTCGAAGTACGCGGTGGTGTTCTTGATCACCGGCAGACCGTCGCCGGGCAGTCACCTCAGCCTCGCAGAGATCAGGACGCACTTCATCGAGGCCCTGCCCGGCATGAAGAACCGCCAGCAGGCCCTGTCCGCCAAGTACCTGATCCAGCTCATCGCCGACTCCCTCGGAGGCAATGTTCGCAACCAGCGCGCGCCGGTGAGCGAGGCGACGCTGGCCCACCCGTTCATTGCGAGGCTCCTCGCGTTGCTGACCGATTGCGCCCCTGCCCCCGGAGCCCGCGGCCCGACGCCGGGTCGCCTCTACTGGGACACGGTCAGGGACGAAGGTTTCTCGCTCAGCGTCTACTCGCTTCGCGCGAGCGATCGACGCACTTCTCTATGGTCGCGATCGGGAGGGCGCGAGACTGTCGTCTTCCTGTCTCAGGAGTGGTACCTGGAGTACCTCAAGCACAAGCCCGCCGCCGCCCGGCGGTGGTGCGAGTTCATCGTCCGGACGCTCGGTGTGCCCATCGACGCGCTGGGGATGAAGCAGCGCATCGAACAACCGATGCGTTCGGTCGAGCCTCATCTCGTTGAACTGGCCGCGCACATCCGCGAGCTCGCGTAGCGCGTTCCTCCCATTGCCCGTCGCCGCCCGCGGAGACGAAGGATGCGTGGCGTCGGGGGTTCGTAGGACGCTGGTCGAAGCGTTCGCATGGCGCCCGGGTCGAGCGGTCCCTGGCACCGCCGGGAAGACCGATCGTTTCATCCAGCATCGGCCTCGCTTCTTGCTGCCTGCCCGTCGCGAGTCTGCAACGTGTGTCCCCCCGCACGCATGGTCCCTTCGGAGGAATCCATGCCTCGTGTCGTGCCGACGACTGTGAGAGACCCATCGTGACGTCATGCCCGCCGAGTGCCGGACCCGATCCTTCACTCACTCGCATCACCCCCTATGGACCCTACCCTCGTCTGCAATCTGCTCGTCGACCCTCCCCCGGGAGGCGCCTGGCTCGTGTTCGCGATTCTGCTTCTCGTGGCCGTTCTCTTCGTCACCCGCCCTCGGCGGGGACGACGGAGGAGGTCTCGCTTCGCGTGATCGTTCCCCTGCCCGCTCGACCAGGGCCGCTCCCGTCGCCGCCCTCGCGGTGCGCGCTCGTCCAACGATCGTCTTTTCCCGGCGACGACCCCGCGCCCGCGGAGGGTTCATGGAACCACTCCCCGGTCCGGCCCCTCGTCGCCAGCAAGAGACCTCGTCGAGCTCACGTGCCGGGCGGGGCGATCGACCGCGCGGTCCCGGCAGAGGTGTTGGGGGACATCACGCGACGAGTCCCACCGTCGTGCCTGTCCGGAAGGAGTGCGTCGAGGGGGACCACGAGAAGGATCGCACGCGGGTCCGATGCCTCCACCGGAGGGGGATCCCGAGACCCCGTCGGTCGGAGAGCGCGTCCGGAGCTTGATCGCGTGAGCCCCATCGCCCGATGGTGTTCGCGCGGCGAGGCCCGCCCGACGTGTCCCAGGTACGCAGGGCCGACACCGGGGCTTGGTCCTCCACGCGACGATCGACCGGGCCCGCGGGTCCGGCAGCTCGGCGAGCACGATCTGCGATGCGGCTCTCGGACGTCGGTTGGCATGCACCCGCCCCCGAGACCGTGCGCGACGCGACCGCCCATGGGCGGCCCAGCGGTGCCCGGTCGATCACGCGGCTAACTCTTCCCCGTCAGCGCGTTCCTGACGAGCGAAGGGCGCGTCCTGGAGCGACGGGTTCAAGGCTTCCCGTCGCCAGAACGCACCGAGGGCGGATCGCTCGGTCGCGTCCGCCCTCGGTGCGTTCTGGGTTGTCGACCTCTACCGTCCGCCCGTGCCGCCCTCTGTGGTTGTCACGCTGTCCTCCTCTCTGACTCTGCGCACGAGGCGACCCGCCCGTCGTGTTGCGACGAGTGGGTCGCCCTCCCCTGCGTCCTGGGTTGTCGACCTCTACCGCCCGCCCGTGCCGCCTTCAGGTTTTTTCATGCTGTCCTCCTCTCTCCTGTTCGCGCCTTCCCTCTTCTCATGCAGCCACCGATTCTCGCGTTGCGCGAGAATCGTTCGCGCGCCTCCCACCTACAGCTTCACCCTCGGTGAAGCCCCAAACGCCGGGGAGCGCGCGGCGCCAACCGGTCGGAACAGCACCACTTCCGGGGACGGGGCTGGCCGTTCGGTACGGTCAGTCGGTACGGCCACCTCGAACGGCCACCCCAGGGTCAGGAGCTCGCCGGTGTTGCCCTCCTCCACGGCCGTCGCCCAGCGGCTCACGCCGCTCTCGGCCAGGAGTCGCCGCACAGAGTCGGTGCGCCGCGCCCCGCAGACCACGACGAGGAGCCGGAGCGGCGGCGCGCTGCCCAGCTCAAAGGCCGACCGCCACGCCTCGAACTTCGCCCGGAGCGTCGAGGTGGTCTCGGTCCCGCGGTCGTACTCGACGCCCGCCCGGAACACCGCGTCCCCCCGCCGGACGGACGCCAGGCCGTCGGGGATGAGCCGGAGCGGCGCGAAGGTCGGATCGCGCGCGAGATCCCCATCGAAGCGGAAGTCGTCGAGCGCGAAGCGCCCCTCGCGCTCGGCGCGCAGGAAGGCGACGAACACGTCGCGGATGCCGAGGGCGTGGGCGAGCTTCTGGGGCCGGGGCAGGCGCAGTGACCGCGGAACCCCGTGCGGGAAGGCCTCACGCGCTTCGAGCCAGGTGCGGGCCCTGGACGTCGGGGAGAAGAAGGTCTCCCGCTGGAGGGCGTCGCCCTGGAGGTGGGCCTCCACGAGTCCGTGGTCGAGGAGCGCGCGGAGCCTGCGCTGGGCCCGGCGCCTCGTCGGGAAGTGGAGGGTCGCGACCTGCCCCGTCGTGAGGTAGCCCGCCCAGACGATGTCCTCGAGCACGGCGCGGTCGCGCCCCTCCCCGACGACGTTCCGCGCGTCGGCGTTCGGGCGGGCGCGCTTCGCCCGCGGGCGGGTCATCGACGGCTCCACGGGAGCGGCATCCCGACCCCGCACGTGGCGCAGTCCATCCGACCGGCCGGCGCGCTACACACCGCGCAGCGCCCGACCCAGCCGTGGTAGATCGAGCCGCAGGCGGCGCACGACCAGCGCCCCACGGTCTCGTTCGCGTGGCCGTTCTGGCAGACGAGCGTCGCACCAAGCGCAAGCCTCGCCGCGCGACCGCG
Source organism: Myxococcaceae bacterium (assembly GCA_028287085.1). Classification (GTDB taxonomy): domain Bacteria; phylum Myxococcota_A; class Polyangia; order Polyangiales; genus SCUS01. The sequence goes on along the minus strand of JAQBQI010000114.1, from coordinate 80,564 downwards.
ACGCCCGAGGGCGATCGCCCCGCGCACGAGCGTGACGAGTCCGTACAGCGCGAGGAAGGGGCTCCCGAGGACGAGTACGAGCAGGCGCCCCGCGGTGAGTGGCGGTCGTTGGGAACTCATGGCGATCTGCCAGGGTCATGCACGGCGGCGTGAGCGCGTTGCCGATCATCGGAAGCGAGGGCGACGCGCGGGGCGGCGAGGCGCAGCCGGCGGTGGCGGTCTCGACGGCGTGGTCGGTTGGATTGGCGACGCACCGCGCGCGCGAAAGTCGGGCTCCCCTACCCGGGCGAGCTCCGCTTCGAGGGCGGCGAGCGGGCGCGCCAGCGCGCCGTTCCGGAGGAGCCACGCGATCGCCGCGGTCCTCTGGCGCGCCCGCGGCAACTCTACGTCGAGCGAGCGCACGAGCTCCGCCCGCGGCGAATGGTGGCGGTTCCAGAAGTAGAGGGTGCGCTGGGGGAGGCTCGGGATCTCGGCGACGAGGGCCTCGCGCTCCGCCTGCCGGTCGAGGAAGGGTGACTTCGGGCGCTCCTCCCAGGGCGCGACCGGCGGGCGGGCGCGCCGCCCGGTGACCGGGAGGAGGTGGGCCATCGCCCGCGCGTCCGCGGCCGACGCGCGGAAGAGGAGCTGGACCGAGGTGTTGGTCGCGACGACCTCGGGAAGCGTGGACTCGATGCGCGCGGCGCCCGCGAGCGACTGCGAGATGAGGACGAGCGAGACCGCCCGAGAGCGGGCGACGGAGAGGACGCGCGCGTAGTGCTGCGCGATGCCGCCGCCCGCGGCCAGGCCCTCCTGCCACTCGTCAACGAGGATCGTGACCGGTCGCCGCCGGTCGGCGTCGGTGCGCTGGAAGATCGCGCGGGTGAGCTTGAGGGTGAGGATGCCCGCCCAGAAGGCCGCGAGGTCCTCGCACCCGAAGGGCGGCGAGCCCAGGTCGATGAGGACGATGCGCGAGCGGAGCATCTCGTAGAACGACACCGCGTCGCGGGCCCCGAGCATGAGGCGGGCGCTGCGCATGCGGCAGAGCCGGTGCAGCCGCGAGCGCACGCCCTGGAGCGAGGCCTCGCTCAACCGACGCTCGCCGCCGAAGAACGAGCGCACCGCGTCCAGGCCGGAGCGAGCCGCGTACGCTGCGATCCGTGCCGGGTCCCCCAGGAGGTCGGCGACCTCGGGGAGGGAGAGGCCGCGGTCGACGCCGAGCAGGAGCGTGTGGAAGAGGAAGGCGTCCTGGTTCACGCCGAGCTGCGCGCCGCCCAACCGGTCGATGACCGACGTCGCCTCGAGCGCGACGAGCTCGGGCTCGTCCCCCGGCTCGCAGCGCAGGATCTGCAGTGGCACGAGCGCCTCCGTCGAGAAGGGGTTCACGACCACGAGGCGGTCAAGGAACCGCCGCGCCTCGGCGGGTGGGAGCCCGTCCGCGATCTCGCCCATCATGCCGCGCACGATCGAGACGAGCTCGCCCTTGTGGTCCATGACGACGAGGCCCTGCGCGTCGGGCGCGTGGGCGATGCGCGCGAGGAGCTGCCGCGCGAGCCCGGCCACGGTCCGGGTCTTCCCGGCCCCGGACGTGCCGAGGACGAGGACGTGCCCGGCGCCCGCGATCTCGCCGGTGCGGAGGCTCACCGCGAGCGTCGGATCCCGCGCGCTGCGCCCGAGGGTGAGGTGGTCCTCGCCGGACCGGGTGATCGCCGACATCGCCTCGCGAAAGCCGGGGTCGATCTCGACGGGCGCGGACGCCCGGTGGGTGGCGCGCTGCTCGGCGGCGTAGGCCGCGCGGCCGTCTTCGCGGCCGAGCAGTCCTCGGAACTCGGCGAGCCACCGGTGCATCACGCCTCCGGCTCGGTCGGCGCCTCGGCCGCGGGAGCCTCGACACGGCCCCGGGGGCGAAAGCCCGTGCCCGCGGGCTCGTCGGTGCCGTCCTGCGCGGGCGGAGGCGGGAGGGCGCGGCGGCGGACCTGGGTCGAAGCCTGGGCGTCCCGTCGCTCCTCCTCGGCGCGTGTCTCGACGCCCCGTTGCCAGCCGGTATAGCCGAGGACAGCGAGGCCGAGCATGAGGAGCACGGGCACGAGCTCGGCGAGGTCGACCGGCGGGAGCGGTGCCGTCGCCCGCGTCGCCGCCCGGAGGATCTCCGGCAGCCCGCAGAAGATGACTGCGACCACAAGGAGCGCGTAGCACCAGCGCAGCGCAGCGCCGCGGCTCGTCGGCCACCCGAGGAGACCGACCAGCACGCGTCCGATCATCGCGATCACCAACGTCGCGAACAGAAGCGAGATGAGGACCACGGGCACGTCCTGGGAGCCGAGCACGCGACGCATCCATCGCGCCGATTGTCGCCTCCCGTCACGCCATGCGCGGGAGCACGTCGTCGTTGCGAGGGCTCAGGGAGAGGACAGGAGGTGCGTCGCCCGGGGGCACGACTGCTCGGGTGGGAGGGCGCAGGAGACCGGCGGAAGCTTGCCAGGCGCCTTGGCGGGGGGTGGCGCGGCGGTGTCGATCGAGAGGACTTCGATCCGCCACGAGCCCCTGCTTTCGCGCTGCTGTTCGAGGCGGTCGACGCGACGCTCGACGGCGCACGAGGTTCCCGCGGCGTAGCCCGTCATCGAAGCGACGAAGGCGAGGAGGGCGCAGAGCACCGTGCGCCATGACCACGTCCGCCGGGGGCCGGGCGGTCGGTCGTGGATGGCCGGGTCCGGGGCGTGCGGATGGGCGGGCGCGGTGCTCTCCGCGGTCGGGGCGAGGCGCTCGGAGCCCGGACCGCGGTAGACGGAGAGCAGGTCAGGGGACCACGGGTCGACCACGATCCCGACCGCGTACGGCTGACGCCACGTCCGCTGGTTCTCGCGGTCGACGGCCGAGAAGTGCACGCCGTGGCGGATGTGGCCGTGGATCCAACCGAGCGCCACGCAGTCCGGGAGGAGCTCGCGCGCGAGCGCGCGGGTGGCGGCTTCGGATTCGGGGGTGCTGGTGACCTCGTGCCGCCCCGCCCTCGCCTCGCGGTCGAGCACCATGCCGAGTACGCACGCATAGGACCCCGCGGCGTCCTCGCAGACGCGGCCCACGAGGAGCCCCATCCACTCCATGGGCTCGCGCGCCCGGCCGATCGCGACCGCCCGCTCGATCACCTGCTCGGCGACGATCACCTCGAAGCCGTCCGTTGCACGGAACCGACGGTGGGCCGTGCGCACGACGTCCCGATCCACGCGGTGCACCGCGACGTCGACGCGCCGCCGCGCCCGGAACCCGCTCACCACGCCCTCCGGGCGAAGAGCACCTTCTCGCTTCCGGTCGAGGGCGCGCGCGGCGCGAAGCCGCCCGGGCGACGTGCGACGAACGGCACGGCGGCACCGGGCGTCACGACCCCCGAGTGGGTGACCCGGTCGTCGACCACGGGGTACTCGAGGTCCGGGTTGAGCGGTGCGGTCATGAGGAGAAGGGCCTGCCGGTTCAGCCCCTCGCGCGCGCACGGCCCGTCGCAGTTCGTGAGCCGCATGACGTGGATGACCAGGTTCGCGATGAGCCAGTTCCCCTGCGCCGCGTACCAGGCGCTGCCGGTGCAGACGTGGCCGGACCACTTCTGGATGTGGGGGGCGAACGGGACCGGGCGCTCGAACGTGACGGTGGGTTCCGCGAACGGGTAGGCGTTCGTCGGGATGCAGAGGACGACGCGGGCGCGGTAGAGGGTCCGATGCGCCGCGCGCCACATGGGGAAGCGGAACTCGACGCGGTAGACGGTCGCGAGGCCGGCGAGGCCCTCGGCGTCCGTCACCCCGCGCCGGACGTCCACGTCGAGCGGCGAGGCGAAGGCCTCGATTCGGCCGATCGTGGGGCCGCGCAGGGAGCGCATGGCGCGGTAGTCGAGCGCGAGGCGGGATCGAAGCTCGTCGGGCGTGAGGCGGTGCATGGAACTTCTCCGGGTGTCGCGGCGCGGTCATCGCACCTGCGCTCGTGTCATGCGCCGGCGCCTCGACGCGCTGCGGGCGTGTGGCGAGACGAGCACGGCGCAGGCGGCGCGGTGAGGACTCGGGAAGAAGCGTGGGTTGGGAAGGTGTGCTCGCCCTCGCGACGAGGAGCGAGGCCTCGATCGTCGATTGTCAGAGCGCTCGTCGACGGAAGGCGGGCGGGGCGCTTGCGGCGGGCTGCATCCGGGGCGCGAAGCCGCTCGATCGTCGAAAGAGCGACCCCGCGTTCACGGGCGAGATCCGCGTCGGCTCCTCGCTCGCGTGGGTGACCTCCTCGTCGATCACGGGGTAGTCGAGGTCGGGGTTGAGCGGGGTCCCCTGGAGGACGTGATTGGCGTAGTCGAAGGCCTCCTGGCTGAAGCTGTCGAGTGTCGCGGGTTCGTGGAAGTTCGCCAGCCTCATGACGTGGAGAACCAGGTTCACGAGAAGCCACTGCCCGTTGGCCACACGCCAAGCCTCGCCGAGACAAACGTGACCGCTCCCTGGCGCGATGTGCGGCGCAAACGGGATCGACCCGCGCTCGAACCCCACCGATGGCTCGGCGTAGGGGTAGTCCCGCGAGGTGGCCTGGAAGATGGCGAATGCGCGTGGGAGCCCTTCACGGGCCGAGCGCAACATGGGGAAGCGGAACTCGACGCGGTAGACGGTCGCGAGACCGGCAAGCCCCTGGGCCTCGGTCACCTCGCGGCGGGCGGCCACGTCGAGCGGCGAGGCGAAGGCCTCGATTCGGCCGATCGTGTGACCGCGCAGCGAGCGCATGGCGCGGTAGTCGAGCGCGAGGCGGGATCGAAGGTCCTGGATGGTGAGCGGGCTCATGAACGACTCCTTGGAAGCGCGGCGCGCCATCTCTCGACGCGCGAAGAGGCCATGCACCCGACGCGCTCGGCGCTGCGTGGTCCCTGCGTCGGAACGAGGGAGCGAGCTGGCCGCCGTAACCCCCGAACGGGTATCGATGGGACCGTGGGCAGTGCACGAGGGGAGACCGTGCGCGACGTCAGGCGCCGCGCACGGTCCGGGGAGTGGCTGGGTGGACGGGAGGGGGAGTGTCTGAGGTGCTACGCGCCGCTCTGGATGACGATGACCGCGACGCGGTCGTTCGCCATCACGCCGGCCTCCACCATCGGCCCCGCGAGGGGGATGGTCTTGCCGGTGCGCTGCAACTGCAGGCCGTAGGAGACCTTGTCGTCCGGCGCGGAGATGAACTTCTCCCCGATGAGGCCGTCGATCGCGGCCTGGCCCGTGGTGGTGGGGCCCACGTCCGCCTCGAACACACCCCCCTCCCTGGGGTGAAGGAAGACCACCGGGACCACCCGGTTCGCGCCGTTGCCGTTATTCGTGTTCTGGGTGCTGTTCTTCGACATGATTGTCCTCGCGTTCGGGCCTGGGTTGAAGAAGGTCGGCCCGCACACTCGACGTGCAATCAGGCGCTCGATCGCTGCGGCTCGAGGCGCAGATTCGCTCGCCCGCGACGGCTTTGCGGAGGCCATCCGAGGATGTGCGATTGCACCTTCGCAGTGCACGACAAGGTAGAGGGGATGGAGAGAAGGCGGTGGGCGGGGGTGGCCAGGAGGTGGGGGCGCGCTACGTGGGGGAGCCTTCGGCGCGGCTCGGACCATCGGCCGAGTCGGACGCGACCGTCGCCTCGCCGTCCCTGGTGTTCTCGCGCGTGCGCAGGACGTAGAGATCGTCGAGGTCCCCCTGGAGCTGCACGACGCGGCTGGTGCGGTGCACGGGATCCTCGACGAGCACGAGCGCGCCGGGAGCGATCCCGAGGGAGAGGCAGGGGCGCGCGGCGAGTTCGTCCCCCGGGCGCACCGTCGTCACGACGACCGCGCCCCTGCCGCCGAGCATCGGGCGCGTCGCGCATCCCCGGCGGCACCGCGGCGCCTCGGACAGCGCCCACGCCGGCCGCTGCAGCGACACGTCGTTGCCGCACGCGACGCATGGCGCGGAAACCACGTACTCCGCGGGCAGGTGAACGAGCGGCTCGGGGGCCCACGGGCGGACCGCCTCGAAGAGGGCCGCAAGCGGCTGCTTCGCCGAGACCGGCACGAGCACCTCGGCCTCCGTCCTTGCGTGCGAGCCCGGGCAGCGGGGGTCGCGCGTGATCTCGACCACGTGGGAGCGTCCCGTACGGATGTCGAGCCCGAACAGCTTGCCGGGCAGCTCGAATCGACCGTGCAGCGCACCGATCGCCGCCTCCGCGGCGAGGCCGGAGAAGGTGGCGGCGAGGGGCTGCGTCGCGGGGATCATCCCGCGCGCGACGACCGCGAGGGCGTAGGTACGGCACGAGAGGCGCCCGTGCATCGTGCGGGGGTTGAGGCAGCGCCAGCATGCCTCCTCGTCCGAGGCGTTGGGGAACACCGAGATGTGGCCCTCGTGGCCCATGAACCCGACCTCGACGAGCGGCACCCGCAGCTCGCGGGTGACGTCGGCGAGGTAGGCTCGCGTCTCCATGCTGTCGACCGCGGAGATCACCACCGAGGCGCCGCGGAACGCCCCCGGACCGAGGGCCTCGACCCGCTGGGTCGCGAAGCGCACGCGCGGGCCGGACGCCGTCGAGAGCGCGAGCACGGCGAGCGCCGCCTCGCGCACCTTGTAGCGGTCCCGCCCAGGCACGAGGCGGTCGCGGCGGAAGAGGGGCGAGCGGGTCACGTTGGAGGCCTCGACGACGTCGTGGTCGACGAGCCGGACCTCGCCGACGCCCGAGAGCGCGGTCGTCTGCACGATGTTGCAGCCGGCGGCGCCGAGGCCGACGACCACGACGACCCCGCGACTCATGGCGGCGCGGTCGTAGCCCGCGAGCGCTTCGCGGGAGTGCATTCCATCTCTTTCGATCAGCATGGTGGATTCTCCTGGTGCGGAGGGGGTCGGGCGCGTGAACGACGCGCCCGCGGGTGGACGTCCCGCCCGTTGATCCGCACCGCCCCTCCCCTGCGCCAAGAGACGATCGCGTTGCGCTCAGGGGTGACAGTGGCGGCAGTCGGACGCGGGCCGGCCGGTGATCCGACAGCGCGTGGGGGGCCGGTACCCGCGTGAAGGAGGCGGAGGTCGCCGGGGCGAAGGGGAACTCGGGGGAGGCACTCGCGGGGGGCGACGGCGGAACACATCTCCAGGCGACGGTGTTGAGCCATCGAACACCGGACGGCGGCTCGGCCTCGACAGCCCCACCAGGACGCCGATGAACCACCCGAGGAGGCCCGCACCAAGGAGAGCGGTCAGCGTCTCAGCCATCGTGTCGCTCCGGGCGGCAACCCACCAAGCTGCCCAGGAGCACGACGGCCAGCGCGGCGAGGACCAGCCCGGCGGCGATGGTCTCCGCGGCATCGCCGACCGGTCGTGCCTCAGGTGGGTCCGGGTCCGCTCGAGGTAGGAACCGCGCCCGAACCCAAGGGGCCAGGGCGTATCCGCGCCGGAAGCCAAGAAGGCCGCACACGACGGGCAGCAACCAGAAGAGGTTCCGAGAGACCATGACCTGCTCGTGCACGCGGGAGCCGACGCGTTCCACGGGCCGTAAGCCAGCCGGTCGAAAGAGCACTTCCCCCTTGCAACCCTGGGCGCGTCGAGTGCATTGTCCCAACGTGTGAGGCTTGTTGGGCAGCAGGACTGCCTCGACCCCTCGCAGTGACTGCAGGACGATCACGCGGCTCCTCGAACGCCACCTTCGTGTCGACCCCCTGGGAACTTTTCCCCGTTCCGGTCGACCGAGGAGTTTCCGCGATGTCTTCCACCGCTTCTTCCGAACTTCAGTTGTGGTCTGCCATCCAGGGCGATCTGCCGAAGTGGATCTACGTGGCGATCCGCACGATGGGGCTTCCCGCGTGTACGCGAACCGGCGCGGGCCCGTCTTCTGGGATGGTCCGGGCAGCGCTCCTGGCGGACGAGGATCTCCGGTCCGCCATCATGAGCGAAGTGTACCTGGCGCTGCGAGACGGCCTCCGCCGCAGCACCCTCCCCACCGACCTGACGGAGGCGCGGAAGTGGCTGTACGTCGCCACCAGCCGGATTGCCCGCCGCCTGGCCACGGGCCAAGCGCCGTACTCCTCCGCGGCCGACGTGGCGGAGGAGGGCCAGTGGACGGCGCCGAGCCGCCCTTCCCCCGAGGACATCAGCGCGGGACGCGAACTGATGGAGCGTCTCACGGCGCACCTGCACGACCTCAGTGCGGTGGACCGGCAGATCCTTCTCATGACCGCCGCAGGCGAGGAGCCGAGTCAGATTGCGGTGGCCCTGGGCCTGAAGCCGGGCACGGTCCGGTCCCGCCTCAGCCGGCTGCGCGTTGCCCTCTCCAGGGCGCTCTGCGTCAACGATGACGGCATGGAGGGCATGGCCGCCTGACTTGACAATATTCCACTATTATGAGATACTTATTGGTCAAGTAAGGAGCTCCACGTGAGGGTTGGAGGCTCTCGGACCGGGAATCGGTGCTCAACCCAGCCAATCCCCGTCCGAGAGTCCCCACCACGTCACGCCTCGGCGTCACCAGGAGCACCCCATGAAGCGTACTTTCCAGCAGGATCCCCCGCCGTCTCAACCGTCGGCCCAGGACGCCCACAGCGCCTTCATGCAACAGTTCTTCCGGTACCAGCAGTGGGAGGAGGACGTGCCCTTCGACGCGGAACCCGTTGAGCCGCGCACCACCCATCCCATCCCGCGGCCCCGTCCCCGACGGTAGGCAGCCACCTCTGCGCTCAGACCGGCGCCTCCAGGAGACCTTCTCAGGTCTCCTGTTTCTATGTTAGACGCTTCGGTGGAGACGCGTGGACACTTCAAGCGGCGGATGGATCACGTACGGCGATGGCGACGGAAAAATGCGCCCTCACCTCATTCTCGGCGGCTATCTCGACGGCAAGGCCCCCATCCGGACGGGTCTTGCGATCCGAACGCGGACGTTTGCGCCCGGGAAGGGCCCGCCAGGTTGGGAGGAGATCTCCGCTTCCAATTCCGGTCTAGACTTTGATTCCGTTGTCACCCTGTCGCTGAACACGTTGGACGCGATCAAGGCGAACCAGCGAATCGAGAGCCCTGGCCTCTCTCCTCTTCTTCCGACCATTGCGGACCACGTCCGACTGGTGCTGGGCCTTCGGCCAAAGGCCCGGTCCGAGGACGAGGACGAAGACGACCGACCGAGGTTTCTTCAGCACCTGCCGCCGCCCTCCGTGCGGCGCGCCCAGAACCCTTACTTCTCCTCGATCATCCGGGGCGTCCAGAACCGGGGCTGGGAACCCTCACGGCACGGAGGAATCTACCGCGATCACGGCTGGCACGCGACGTTCAACTCAGAGCAGCTCTTCCTCGCAATATCCGTCGATGAATTCAACCGCCGCTTCCCGCTACCGATGGCGTGGATCGTCCCCGTCCTCAAGGGGCCGGAGCGCTGCAATCCGACATGGTCGATCCGGCTAAAATCTGCCAGTCCGCCCTTGCCGGGGTCAACCCCTTGGTACGCGGACGTGTCAGGTGTCCGGAGCATGGAGGCCAGCCAACAATGGTTTTCCATCTGTAATCGCTGTTACGAGCCTGCCACGGTGCGGAAGGAGAAGCGGGACTCGAACAAGGACACCCAGTGCTGGCGCGTCGCCCACTCAGATAGCAAGGCTTCAGGACGGTGCGTGCGATGTGACCACGCGACGCCAGAGTGGCCGATCGAGGTGGGGCGCGCACACCCGAGGGATCTCGACGCAATCCGCAACGCGACCGCGCGCTACCTGGGAGTGCTTAAATGACTTCAAAGAGCGATCCGATGGACACGTACCGTCGTTCCATTCTGGCGTTGCCGTGGGCGGAGGAAGTTGAGTTCGACGCTATCGAAGAGCCCTACCCCGGCGCCACCCACGAGATCCCGCTGCCCGATGAGCGCGCAACGACCAGAGAGCCCTATCGACTCGTCGTCCCGTGGACGTGTGGGGACGAATCGGGGCAGATTCGGATTGAGTTTCGCTACCATTCCGAGGGCGTGACGCTGGCGTGGTCCGTTCAGCCGGAGACGACTTGCACGTTCTGGGTGTGCCTCATCCCGACGGACCGGTCCCTGCGGCCATCGTGGTTCGAACTCGGCGCTCCCGCGGCCGAGCAAGGGTTGAGACGCTACGATATCATGACCAGGCGGCTGGGGTTTGACCCCTTGAAATTGAGCCGCATCGAAGTAGTCGCGGAGTAGGGTTCGCCATGGCGTTTCCCAAGGAACCGCGGCTCGGCTTTCCTCTCGTCCTTTCGCGAGCCGCCGACGACGGGTGTGACGAAGCCGCAGTCGTTCGGATCCGGGCCGGGACTACGGAGGCGAGTGGATTCGCGGCAGTGAAGAACGCCACGATCCTGAAGAACCTCCACCTGAACAAGATCGCCTCGCACGCGCGGTTCTTCATGGATGACACGTTCTCCAACGAGGACTGGAGCATCTCGGAAGAGTACAAGGATCGTCCCGACCTGCTCAAGGGCGCGTCGGGGCAGCTCGCAGCGTTGCTTGCGCTGCTCGGAAGCGACGCCGACCACACCGCCCCCTACCCGGGGGCGCTCCGTGCCGGCGTCATCTGGGTTACCGGGAGCTTTCAGAATGAGAAGAACAGGCGGGGCGTTCTCAAGGGAGTCGTCGAGTCCGACTTCTCCATCAAGCTGAAGGGCTTCCTCGACAGCACGAGCGCGCTCTTCATCGCGCCGGACCGGAACTGGCGGTGGCTGGAGGCGCAGGAGCTCGGGACTCCGTCTCGGGCGCTCGTCGACCGCATGACGGCGCTCTGGACTGTCGACGAACTTCGCAGAAGGATTCTCGACACGTCGTTCTCGTGGGACGCGGCGAGGGACGGCCGCCGCAAATATGGCGTGCGCGTCGGCCTCCACGACACGCGCCAGCTGCTCGACGCATTCTACGAGAACCTCCCGAGGCCCCCACAGCTCAGCGGCGAGGCCTACGCCGTTTTCGGGGCCAAGTCGCGCGCCTTGGAGTGGGGCCCCTTCGACGAGGGGCGCATCCACGAGCTGGCCGAACTGGCGCACGAACTGAGAGACTGGCAATCCGTCCTCTCCCAACTCATGAACGTTCTCGACAGTCGGAGGCGGAACGAGCCGAGCGAGATCGTTCCGGTCGCGCTTGGACTCGCCGAAGCGATGGGATCCGCTGGCATGGGCCCACACCTCGTCGAACGGTTGCTGAACTTCGCGGAGGCGGCCGACCCCTCTTCGGACTCCGTACAGCGGGCCACGATCGACCACTATCGCGCGACGGGAGCGACCGGCCCGCTGCTTTCGAGGTTGCTCACGCGCAGCCGATCGATTGACGTCGCGCTCCGAGAGCGGCTCGAGTTGCTGGAGGAAGCGGGGAGACGCGCCACCGATGGCCAGTCCCCTGGTCTTGCCCGGGAGGCGTGGGCGGCGCTGTTGGCGCTGGACCCCAATCGCCCGGACATTGCTAACCTCGTCGCCGCTCAGTTTGCGTCCCCTGAGGACGCGCCGAGCGAGAATTGGTTTTCCGACCTGCCCGACGGTCCTCCTCGCATTCTGGCTTCCATCGCGGTCGCCTCCGACGGTCGACGTTCCCACAAGCTTCGCTGGCAGGCCCTCCACACCGCGGTGAGCATCGCCGCACGCGTTCGGGTGTTGTTGCCGGCCACCGAGGTGCTGCCGCTCGCGCTCGCGCTCCAGCCGACGCCCAAGGCATTGATCGAACTCGTGGCGCCCGTAGCACCCCTGCGAGACGCCCTACTGGAGCACTACTGCCGCACGGCGAGCGCTGCCGGGGACCAGACGATGATGGTGCGCTTCCTGCGTATCTTCATCGACGTCACGGGCGAACTTGGAGTCGCCATGGACGCGCTCACGAGACATCACTCCTCGGGCCTTCGGCTGCGGCTGGCGACGGAGGTCGCGCTCGATGCCACCCTGCGCGAGGAACTACGGCAACTGGCACTCGAGCAGGTACTCGATCAGGCACTCGCTATGGGTCCGAAGGCCCCCGGCGGAGGCGCGGTCCGGCTGCGCGATGTGCTCCAGGAGCTCGCGAGCGTCCCTGCGCCCCGGCCGCTCGTTAATGCCGCCTTGGCCCGCCTGCGCGCTACGAACGAACACGCGCTACGACGCGACTTGCTCCGGACGGTTCTCCAGGCCGACCCCGCCGACCCAGGTCGCGTCCTCCTTTTGATCGAACTCGGTGAGCTCGAGGAGCGACTGGGCCGCCTGCCCGAGGCGTTCGCAAGCTACCGCGAGGCGGTGCAACTCGGCGCTGCGACCGTTGACCTCGCGGGCCACATCGACCGCACCGTCGAGAGGGGTACCTCGAGCATCGCGAACGCGGAGGATCCCCTGCTAGCGATTCGTCCCCTCCTCCAATGGGACCCCTCACTCTCCCAAGTTCGGCGCGTTTTCGAGCAGCTGGTAGAGGCGCGGCAGGATTGGCACTCACTCCTCTCTAGCAAGCGGTACCGCCTCGAATGCGAGGTCGGGGCAGCTCGCATCCCCTTGCTGTGGGAGATGGCGGTACTGTTCCAGGACCGCCTGCACTCGCCTACCGGCGCCATCTCATGGTGTGAGGAGATCCTGAAGCTGGATCAGCGTCACGCCGCCGCGAACGAGCTTTTGAGCAGACTCCGTCCGCGGGCGCGACTCGTTGGCGCGCGACCGAGTTCGCAGGCGAGTACGCCAGCCCTACCGCCGAACCAGCTGGCCGCCACCGAGATTCGCGCACGATCAGGAGCCGATTCAAGGCCCCACCAACCCGCTCGTGTCCGAGGGTCCGATGTCCAGCCGTTGGTCAGCCGCACCCGAACCGACCTAGCCCCGACTTCGAGCGCGGCCAAGCGTTCGCCCTCAACCGCCGGACCGGGACAGGAAGCGCAGACCGCTCAGGCCGGAAGTGGAGCCACCGCTGGGACGCTACAGGCCAAGGAATCGCCCGCCCTCGGAGCCACCCCTCGGGAGCGTCCAGCAGACGAAGTTCCCGGCGCGCTCACTTGGAAGGACACCGCCCTCGCAATCCTCGAACTTTCGAATGAGAGGAGGGAGGAGGTGCTACGCCGAACCGTCGAACGCGCCAGAGCACGTGGTGCGTTGCAACCTCTCCAGATCGCCTTCCGAACATGCTGCGCGGACGCCGACCCAGCGCTGTACCGTCGCTTCCTTGAACTGATGGGCCCAGTGACCTCACCATCTCGGTCGACGTCCACGGAGCCCAACCCAACGCGGACCCGTGCTGAGCGCTCGCCGTCCACGACAAGGCAGGCGATCGGAGCGGCGAGCGCGAAGCCGATCGTCAAAAAGAGCGCGGAGACGTGGATTGGCAAGGTCGATGCGCTCAAGGCTCTGTCTCCCGCGTCGACTTGGAGGGCAGTGGAGACGCTGGTCAATTTGGCCCACGGGGAGGGCGAGGCTGAAGAGCTGGCTCGCGCTTTCCATGCGAGGTGCGCGGTCACACACGCCTCTCTCTATCTGGATTTCCAGCTGATCGTCGAGAGATTATCCAAGAAGGCGACTCGGCTGCCCTCGCCTGCGAGGCAGGCCATTCCCGCCCTGCCTGCGAGGCAGGAGTGCGAGGGACCGGTGGACGGCGATCAGGTGCGGGAGCTCTCGCGGTTGATTAAGGCTGGCAATGTGGCGACGGATCCCCGCACGGCCAGCGGCCATTTCCTGCACGCCGCCGACATCGCCCTGTCCGTGCTTCGTGATTTTCCCCGCGCCGCGATGCTCTACCAACACGCTTATGCGCGGAGAGATTCCAGGAACACGCTGCCCCCGTATCGGGACGTTGACGGGAGAAGTTCGCCAGATGAATCGACCTGGGCCGCACTCAGGGAGGTCGCACAAGTCCAGCCGATGAACCACGAGTTGTCAGTCCGCGAGCGGATGCGCAGGATTGCCCTTGTCTTGCGGAACGACGCGAAGGACGAGACGGCTTTCGCACGCATTCACATCCGTATCGCAAGCTTCTCCATGACCGAAGAGGAGAGCCTCTGGGACCTTATAGACGTGTTCAAAAGCCGGAAAGTATTTACGGCACTACAGGCGGAGTCTGCGGACCAGCCCCTCTTCATTGAAGTCGTTGGCCGAATGGTCAAGCTTTGTGACGTCGACCGTCACCGATCCCATCCCGAGGGTGCCCTCTCGGCCCGCGTACTGAACTTTGCGGGTATGCTCTCCGAACTTCGCGGTTCTCATGCTCAAGCGATGGCGGACTTGGGCTGGGCGATGGTCGCCGATCCCTCGCAGGCCGAGTCGCGTGCGCGCCTTCGTGCCGCGGCGAGACGCGCTTCTGACCTGCCTCAGTTGAGAGATTTTTACTATCATGCTGTCCTTGATCATCCGCAGTCGGGGGAACGGCGGCATCTCCTTCTTGAGTTGGCCGTGATTCACCTCGCCGCCGGCGAGTTGGACGACGCTGAACGCGTGATTGATTCCATCAAACCGGCCGCCAACGAGGATGAGTCGACCCGTCGGATCATCAGCGCAGTACGTGCGACCGCGCCGCTGCTCGGCCCAAGGGCGTGGAGTCTCCTGGCGGAGTAACCTTGGCGTTCCCGACGTCAACCTCATAGAGTCTTTCTCACTCTCAATGACGACCCGCGAGCGCCCCATCTTCGGCTGGCACTCGATGGCAGTGGCCGCACGCGACGACGCTCTCCAGTTCATCGCTACGAAAACTCCCGCCACGAGGGGCGGGAGCCACCGACTTTCAACAGAACCTGTAATATATTCTCATCCGATCCGCTGCCCACATGCTGCCCAAAACTGGTGACTTAGGTAGATATCCCGCTCGACGGAGGGCATGATATCTCTGCATTTTCAGCGATTTTCCTTGAGGCATTGAGAACTGGTGGGTGGTTCGACTCCCTCTACCCGCTCCATGCAGAGGCGTCGTGCGAATGCGCGACGTTTTTGCGTTAATGGAGCGGAGAATGCTCGCCCCTCGTGAGGCCCGTTCGCTCCTCGTGGAGCGATGGCCGGGCGGGCGGCTGCCCACTGGCTGCCCAACCGCTCTCGGGCGCCGGTTCGAGCAGGCTCACGGTCGCGCGCAGGACGGATGAAACCGTGTGCGTGTAGCGTTCCGTCATGGTGATGGTGGAGTGACCAAGGAGGTCCTGTATGGACTTGAGGTGAGCTCCCTTTTCGTAGAGTCGTGTCGCGAACGTATGGCGCAAGAGATGCCAGCTCGTGTGCGGGATACCGGCCAGCTTGCAGGCCTTCGTGATCTTCTTGTAGGCGTTCGTGTACTTGATGCTCCGTCCCTGATACGTGAAGACTCGTTCGTGGACTCGCGGTAGAGCGCGGAACGCCGCGACCACATCCGAGGTCAGGTGCATGGGCCGAAATCGGTTGTTCTTCGGCGCGTCGACATGGCCGTGGACCTCGCCGCGCAGCACTTGCAGCTTTGCATGTTCGAGGTCCACCGCGTCCCACTCAAGCGCGATGAGCTCGTTGAACCGGAGCCCCGTACGGAGTGCGGTGAGAACCAGGGAGCGCCAGGGCTCGGCACAAGCCGCAAGGAGGCGGTCCGCGTCGTCCTCACTCACGAACCTTGTCTCGGGCGGTGGCGTCGTGAGGAACTTGACCCTCGGTATCTCGTCGAGCTCTTTCCATTCGACGGCCGTAGATAGACACGTGCGGAGCATCGACAGCCGATTGTTCACGGTCTTGGCTTTGTAGCCACGCACGCGTTGCTGCGACGCGAACGCGTCGATCTCAGCGGCGCCGATCTCGTTGAGGCCCATGGAGCCGAAGGCGGGCAGGAGGTTGCGGCGAAGAACCCCTCGCTTCTTGCGTCGCTCCAGAGGTCTGTTGTGCAGGTCTACATAGTTGGTGAGCCAGCGCTCGGAGAACTCCGCGAACGTAGGTGGCGGCGCGGTCTTCGCGCGTTCCGCGGCTTCAAGATGGTCGAGGGAGTCGTGCTGTACGAGTTCCGCGCGTAGCCAGCGCTCGTAGTTCTCAGCTTCCGCCTTGGTGTTTACCGGGCTGCGCTTGCGGTAGCGGGCACCACGCACTCGGAAGTCCGCGTACCACCAGCCGTCAATCTTGCGAGCAGCCATACGATGGCGGGCTCACAACCGGGGTTCGTTGGCGTGCGACGAACGCGAGGATGTCCTCCTTCCGGAAGCGGACGCACCGGAAGATCCGGTACGAGGGGACGAGCCTGCGTTCGATCAGTCGATAGACACTCAACCGCGAGATTCCAAGGAGAGTTGCGACCCCTTTGGGGTCGAGAAACTCTGCCTCTTCTCGCGGACTGAGAAGATGTTTGGGCATATGCTGTGGTTGTGAAGGGGCGGCCGGGGCAGAGGCGGAGGCATTCCGCGCCGGATCGGACATATTCATCATATGGCAGATGGTGAAATAATAGAATAGAACGCCGTGGATAACTCCAGTCGCTGGGGGCGACGGATGCTCCACGACGTACAGCTTGTTCCTTTCGATCTTGGTCGCGAGGAGGGGGACGAACACAAGCAGGCGCGAGACCCCTGTGGAATCTCGCGCCTGCTTGTCTTTCCGCACCTGTCCTGCGGATATCTTCGAAGGACACCACCCCTTCCCCCTCCGTACGACCGCCAAGACTCGGCTATCATAGGGGGACTAACTCACCCTTTCTCTCCGGGATCGTGCCTGGCAGCTCTTCCCGGAGCGGACGTAACCCCTACGCGCCAAGCCTGGCGGTCCGCTACCTTATGGGGGTAGCCGTGAATCTGTCAAGGCGAGGCCATCACACTCGTTATGTCGAGTCCAGCCTCATTCGCTGATCCGACCCGCCTCCTCGTCTTCGTTCTCAATCTCAACAACACTGGCCACGTCGCGCTGGATCGGTGGGGGCTCGCCCCAGGGAGCTTCGGCGTCTTCGATCTTCACCATACCCAGGCGGGGCGCGCCCGGGTCGAGCGCCTCATCGCTCGCATCCGCCGCGCGCTCCGTCGCTTCCGTCCCGCCCTCGTCGTCCTCGGCGTTGCGTCGCAGGCGGGGCCTGCCCAGCGGGACGTGCTCGCGGAAGTTCGTCGGCACCTTCGCAGGGCCCGGGTCCGCGTCGTGACGCGTTCCGTCGACCCCGCCCGCCGCGTGCTGTGTGCAACGCGAGGACGTTCGCGGAAGGGCGAGCTCGGGGACCAGATCGCGCGGGGTTTCTTCCCAGAACTCGCCTGCCGCGTCGTGACGGGGATCGAGCGCCACGTGGAGCGAGCGTTCTACTGGCGCCGGGCCATCCATGCCGTGGCGCTCGGTCTCCATGAGTTCGCCGAGCGTCACCCTCGCCAGGCGTTCGCCCTCGTGCGGCACAACGTCGGCGACTACGCCTCCCTCATCGCCGAGGCCGAGCGGCGTCAGCACCCCGACCTATGAGCTCCCTTCGCCCTACCATCGTCCTCCGCCGAGGCGCACTCCTGCAGGTGCTCTCGGTCCTCTCAGCAATCGACCTGCAAGTGCTCGTCGCCCTCATGCCCCACGCCTGTCCGACGACGGCGAGGGCGTGGGTCACGCTTGAACGCCTCGCGGCCGGGCTCCGGCTCACGACCCCCATCGTCGACGAAGCGCTCCTGCGGCTAAACCGGCATCGTCTTATCCTGACCTTCGTCCGACGGGGCGACCTGCTCGGCATCGAGATCGGGACCGTGTTCGTCCGCGAATCGGAGCCGCCGGATGACCTGCCGGTCGAACGCTCGGTATGACCTCAATGCTCGATGTGGAGATTACCCTCCACCTCGGCACCCGCGCCCGGCGGTTGCCACTCGTCGCCCTTGCCGCGGCCCTCCACCAGCCGCGCGAGCCACTGCGCGCCATCCTCGCGGCGCTCGTTTTCGCGTCCTCGCCCGACGGTTCTCCCACCCATGCTTCGGGGGAACCTACGGAGGGGGTGCCCGAACGATCGATCGAAACGATCCCTGAAACAACAGAACGAACGATCGTTCGGAACGACGTCGGTGGGGTCCGAGGGGAGGCGGGCCGCGAACCGGAGGGACGCCCGTCTGCCCGGTTCCTCGCCGAGGTGCTCGACGACGCGCGGAACCTCCCAGCGCTCGAGCAGCTGGTCGAGACCTCTCCGGCCTGGGTTCTCAGCGCGGCGCTCGACGAGACCCTCACCATCCCCGCGGCACGGATTCGTCGGAGCCGCGCCGCCTACTTCACCGCCGCTGTTCGTCGTCGCCTGAGTTCGTCGAACGCGAGCGACGCGACCGCGACGTAACCCCCCTCCCCTATGCTCGAACCCTATCCACCCCGCCGCGAGCCTCGCCTGCTCGCGGTCCGCCTCCGCCACCGTCGTCTGCACTACGTTGTCGTCGACGCGTGGGAGGTGCGCGGGCTCGGCACCCTCGGTGTCGGCGTCGGTCTTCGCCTCGCTCTCCACCGCCTCGTGCTCAAGACCCACCCGAGCGCAGTGGTCGAGCTCGGCCTCGCCGGACCTAACCGACTGTCTGTATCCCAGACACTGCGCGCGATCGGACTCCGCGCGGGCTTGCCAGTGGTCACCCCTTCCGGGGCAGTCCTCTCGATGCTCCCGTCGCAGGCGCCCTCGCAGGCCGAACTCCAGCGGCAGTACCCCGAGGTCCGTGCGCTCGACCCCCAGACCCCCCTCGATCTTGTCGCCCTCGCCGTCGCTTCCATGACGACGATCGCCATCCCACCCCGCTCCTATGTTTCAAGACTCACTGCTTCACCCACGGCCGGCGTGGCTCATCGCCGCCTTCGCCCTGATCGCCCGTCACGAGATGCTCTCCGCCTTCCAACTCGCCGCCCGCCTGGACCTCCCTCCGGTGGACGTCACCGCCCCGCTCGATGCCCTCGCACTCGAAGGTCTCCTCCTGCGCCTTGCCCCACCTCCGAACCTACGCGGTGACCCCGTTCCCGTCGCCTACGCCCTCACGCGCCGGGGGGCCGAACTCCTGGGGGATGCTACGGACGCGGAGCCCGCGACCATCCCCTCTCCACGTCGCTCCCTCTTCCCACTCGCCCACGACCTCGCCCGAAACAGCTTCGCGCTCGTGCTCGAACGCCTCCACGAGCTGGGACGGCTCCGCCTCCTCCGCTGGGAGACAGCCCGCACAAAGATCGCCGACGTGACTCATCTAGCAGAGCGCGGCAGACCCCTGCGGGTCCCGCTCGTGGCCGATGGGCTCGCCGTCGTCGAGGTCGGCGGATACGCGACCGGCCTCTTGCTGGAGCAGGACCAGGGGACGGTCCCCGTCGAGCGCATGTGCCGCAAGTTCCGTGGATACGACGCGTGGTGGCGCGAGGGTGGTCCCGTGCGCCGCTTCGGTCTCCGAAGCTTCCGGGTGATCACCGTCACGTCGACCACGACCCGCCTCGCCCGTTTGCGGGAAGCGGCGCTCGTGGCGACGGAGAACCGCGGCTCCCGTCTCCTCTGGTTTGCCCTGGGCGCGGACGTCACCGTCGACGACCCCGGGCGCCTGCTCGCGCCGGTCTGGCAGGTGGCCGGTCACGACGACCTGCACCACCCGCTGTTCGAGCAGCTGATGCCGCGCACGGTGGCGTAGCGACCTGGGTTCGCGGCGATGAAGTCGGAGGCGCCTCGCGTCGATCTCCTCGCGCAGCGTAGGTCGCCCCGCGGGTCCCTGGCTCGACCTCGCCTTGCGAGCGGGGCGATCTGCACCACACTGCTGAGGTCCCTCACCTCGGAGTCACCGCCATGCACCTGGGTTCAAGACTCGCGACCGGGCTGGCAGTCCTCGCCGTCACGGGCACGACGCGCGGAGATCCACTCGGCCTCTCGACCCGCATCGACCCCCTGCTCTTGCGAGGCACGGAGACGTCCGAGCACCGGGAGGTCGGCCTCGTGCGGATCGGCTACCCGGGCGCCCGCGTCATCTCCGCCTGTACAGGAACGCTGCTGCAGCGCCCTGACCTCGTCATCACCGCCGCCCACTGCCTGGACTACTGCCGCGACGGCGCTCTGGCCGCATCGTTCGAGGTCCAGTCCGAAGACGGCCGCCCGCGCGTGTTCCACATCCAGCAGGTTTGGTGTGCGCACAGCCGGCCTGGCACCTCGGACGTGGCGCTCGCGCAGCTCGCCGAGCCCGTCCCCGCGGAGCTCGCGCGGCCGGCGCCGATCGCGACGCGCGCCCCGCGAGATGAGGCCAACGTGACCGCCTTCGGCTACGGCCAGACGTCGCACGACGGCCGCAGCACGGGGCGTCGGCGCTTCGACATGCCGTTCTTCGCCCGCTCTCAACCGAACCTGCTCGCGCACGGCGACAGCGGCGGCCCGTTGCTCGACGCTGGAGGCGCCGTCGTCGCGGTCGTGAGCGGGACGACGGTCCCCGACGGCCGCGGCGTCTGGGCGCCCCTGACCTCGCTGCGCCCTGCCATGGATCGCGCCCTGCGCACGTGGTTCGCCGAGACCGTCCCCAGCGAGCCTGCGCCGCCCGTCCCCGCCTCACCGCCCGTCGTATCCCGACGCCCGGCCGACCCGGCCCCGCCTCCCTACGAAGACGACGGGGTAGACGACTCCGGCGCCGACGAGGAGTGCGAGGAGGAGTGCCTGGAGGATTGACCGCGGCCTGAGGACGTCGGCCGGCGCGCGTCGTCCTCCCAGCTGCCACGCAGGGACCCCGTCGTGATGCCCGTCGGCGCGTCGGCTACTCGCCCACGCCGCGCCATCGACGAAGGGACCACCTCCGCCAGGATCCGCGATGTCCCTCCCGGCACGACGCAGTCCGCGGGCCGCCCTCCGGGCGACCCGGCGCCACCACACGCCCGGTCGTTTCCGTCTTCGGCTGCCCGGAGCGGAGGTGGCCGCCCTCGCGGGGCAGTCCACCGCCGAGGGCGCCATGCCGGAGGGCGGCAGCCCACGCTCATGTCCATCCACCCCCACGAACACCCGCTTCTTTTCGCGGCGGTCGACCACCGCCACCAACGGGGGCGGGTGTTTGGTATCCGGCCCGCCGACCTCTCTCGACACCTCTACGCGATCGGCCGGACCGGCACCGGAAAGTCCACAGTCCTCGAGCGCCTGATCGTGGCCCAGGTCCGGGCAGGCCACGGCATCGGACTCCTCGATCCGCACGGCGATCTCGCCGAGCGCGTCCTCGACTTGGTTCCTCGGCATCGAACCAACGAGGTCGTGCTCTTCGACCCAGCCGATATCGAGCACCCCGTGGGCCTGAACCTCTTGGAGCACGGGGAGCTCAGGCACCGGCCGCTCGTGGTCTCCGCCATCCTCTCGGTCTTCCGCAAGGTCTTCGCAGACTTCTGGGGACCCCGCCTGGAGAGCGTCCTGCGCAACACGCTGTTCGCCCTGCTCGAGGTCCGTGGCTCGACTCTTCTCGGGGTGATGCGCATGCTCGGCGACGAGCGCTACCGGGCCCGGGTGACGTCCCAGCTGCGGGATCCGGTCGTGCGCTTCTACTGGACGCACGAGTTCATGGCCTACCCAAAGGCGTTCCTCGCCGAGGTCGTGAGCCCTGCGCAGAACAAGGTCGCGGCGGTGCTGACGAACCCGCTGCTCCGCAACATCGTAGGCCAGCACACGAGCACCCTCTCCTGCGCCGAGGCCATGAACGCCGGGAGGATCTTCATCGCGAACCTTTCGAAGGGGCGCATCGGCGAGGACGCCTCCGCTCTTCTCGGTTCCATCCTCCTCACGCGCTTCCAGCTCGCCGCCTACGGCCGGGCGGACCAGCCCATCGAGGCGCGGCGGCCGTTCACGCTTTACATCGACGAGTTCGCGTCATTCACGACGCCATCATTCGGTCAGCTGCTCGCGGAGGCGCGGAAGTATCGGCTCGGGCTCGTCCTTGCCCATCAGTACCTCGGGCAGCTCGACGACGACCTTCGGCGGGCGGTGATGGGGAACGTCGGGACCCTCATCGCCTTCCAGCTCGGGGCCGAGGACGCGGAGACTCTCGGCCGGGAGTTCAGGCCCGAGTTCAGCGCGGACGACCTCACCCGCCTCGCGCCGCACCAGATCGCGCTCCGCCTGGGCGTGGACGGCAGCATGAGCCGGCCCTTCACGGCGCTCACCCTTCCTCCACTCACGGTCGAGGCCCGTAGCGCCCGAGCGACAACCATCCGTCTCGCCTCACAGGAGCGGTACGGAAGGCCGCGTCCTTGCGTCGAGGCCGACATCGCGAACCAGCTCCCCCTTCGGTGATCGGGAGGCCGGTCGATCTTCCCCCTCCCCTCGATCGTCGCCTCCGCCAGTACCGTCATCGAGAAGCAGCGACGGCACGGGAGCGGGGCGCACCCATCGTTCTTCCTCGACCTCTTCGTGGTGAGCCAGCGGGAGCATCCCGCTCCTTCCTCTCGCCCCGAAGAAGGAGAGTCCATGGAACAGACCACACAGCCCGGCCCGCTAGACCGGACACACGATCTCGACGTGGAGCCGGCGCCCGATCCGATCGACGGCCTGGGCCTCCTCGGCCGAAGCCCCGCCATGATCCGCGTGCGTGACGGCCTCCGTCGCTACGGCCCCACCTCGGCCACGGTGCTCATCGCGGGCGAGACGGGCACCGGCAAAGAGCTCGTGGCCCGCGCCCTCCACGCGCTCTCACCGCGAGCAAGGCGAGGCCCCCTCGTCGCGGCAAACATGGCTGCGACCTCGCCCGGCCTGCTGTCGACCGAGCTCTTCGGCCACGAACGGGGCGCCTTCACCGGCGCCCACGCCCGGCACCGCGGTCTCTTCGAGCAGGCCGACCGGGGGACGCTCTTCCTCGACGAGGTCGGCGAGCTCATGCCCGACACCCAGGCGGCGCTCCTGCGCGTCCTGGAGGCCCGCACGGTGCGCCCCGTCGGCGGCGAGCGCGAAAAGGCCGTGGACGTCCGCCTCGTGGTCGCGACCCACCGGGACCTCGGCGCACTCGTTCGGCTGAGGCGCTTCCGCGAGGACCTCTTCTTCCGCCTCAACACCCTCGTCGTCCGTCTGCCTCCACTCCGTCACCGCATCCGGGACGTGATCGACCTCGGCCCTCACTTCCTCAAACGCCTCGGGCCCGAGGTGGGTCAACGCGCGCTCGACCCGACCGCGGTCCAGGCGCTCATGGACTACGGCTGGCCGGGCAACTGTCGTCAGCTTGCGAACGTGCTGCACCGGGCCGCAATCCAAGCCGCATCGCCCGTCCTCACGGGCCGTCACATCAAGGAGGCCCTGGAGGACGAGCCCAGCGCACGCCGGGAGACGCTCGACGGAGCGCACGCGACGATGGTGGCCGGGATGCTCGAAGCCGACCACGGCAGCATCTCCGCCACGGCCCGCCGCCTCGGCGTCGCCCGCTCGACGCTGCGGAGCTTCATCCGCCGTTTCAACGTCGTCCACGAGCGCCCCTGACCGCCGCGCCTTCAACCCCTTCCCTCTCCCTCTTGGGAGAACCGCATGCCCTCCGCCTGCGCGTTCTCCACCTCCTTCCTCGACAGAAGCGCCCACCCTGCATGGTGCAGAAGGCACGCGCTTCCTTCGAGAAACCGAGGTCTCCATGAACGCACGCATTTCGACCGTTCCCGCCGTCGCACTCGCGGTGGCGCCCCCGCCGGCGCCGCCACCCCCACCACCGCCGACCGCGGTCCGGGGCCGCTCCTTCGCGGACGTGTACCAGGACGTCATGCATCGCTCCGGCGAGATGCTGCCCGACCAGGTGGTGCACGTCGCCGACCTCCGCATGACGCCCGCGGGGAACATCACCCTCCCCGGCGCGCTCTGCTACCGCCTGAACCCGCACGCACGGCGCGGCCTCGCTTCGATGCTCGGCCTCCGCTGGGACCGATGGTTCCAGAGCGCGTCGGGCGAGGAGCGGGCCGAGGAGGTGAACCGCCGATTCCAGCGCACGCCGGGTGAGAAGAAGATCCGCGCCTGGGCCGACCGCGACGGGCAGGCCGACGGGGTCGCCCGGGCCTTCCTCGCGCCGACGTTCACGCCGATCGACGACGCGCGCATCTTCGAGCGGATGAACACCATGATGCGGGGGCTCCTCGACGAGTACCGCTTCAGCTCGGTGGTGTTCACCGACTCGACGACGCACTACACCGCCGTCCACGTCGAGGCCTTCGACCTCGACGGTGAACTCCTCCACCCCGGGTTCCACCTGCGAAACTCCGAGGTCGGTGCCTCGGCGCTCTCGCTCGACGACCACTGGATGCGGTTGGTCTGCCTGAACGGGCTCATGGTCCGCGTCGGCGGCAAGCGCTCGCTCTACCGCACCCACCGTGCGATCGAGGACGACCAGCTCGCGGCCGCGCTCGTGATCGCCGTGGGTCGGCTCCCCGAGCGCTGGGCCGCGGCCTTCGCCTGGATGCAGTCGGCGAAGCGGACGCCCGTCCCCCACCCCGACGACGCCGTAGCCGCGATCCTGGGCGACTCGGCGGAAGTGCCGAAGGCCCTCCTCGAAGAGGCCCAGCGGGTCGTGCTCCGGGATGGTGATCTCTCGCGCTTCGGCGTGGTGCAGGCCATCACCCTCGTCGCCCACGAGACGAACAAGGACCCCGACGTGCGATTCGCCATGGAGCGCCTCGCCGGGGACTACCTCGCCGCCACGCCCAGCTGACCCCTTCCCTCTACGCCCGGCTCCAGCTCAGGAGACCGGGCGCTTCTTTTCATGACGGGTCGGCGCCGGTCGCCGCCTCACTCCACCGCGTATCGCATCAAGAGCACGCTGTCCGCACCGCGCGTGCCCACGACAACGAGCGCACCGGTGGCGTCACTGGCGACCGCGTTCATCTGAGAGACCGCGAGAGAACCGGCAGGAACTGGGGTAATGGCACGGCTCCAGCGATACTCCCCCGCTCCGGTCAGGCTCAGAATCCAATCGCTCCCCTCCCTCAACGCCCCTCCGCCGAAGTCCGACGGGTACACCGCAGTCCGTTGGACGGCGGCGCGAACATTCCCGCGGGGGTCGACGCTCGGCGCCGTCGTGTCGAGGTTCGGATACGACCGAGCCCAGCGGGCGGTGCCCTCGGCGGTGAGCGCGAGGACGAAGACGTTCTCGACACCGAATCCCCCCACCGGCATCAGCGTCGTGCCGGCGATCGGGAGTGGTTCGGTGATCGTCCCCGTGACGAAGACGTTTCCGGTCGAGTCCACGTCGACACCAAGGCGATCGTCGGATGCGGTGGAACCGTAGCTCCTCGCCCACCGCGTCTCTCCGACGTTCGTGAAGCTTCGAAGCACCATGGACGACCCGATGATCGTTCCGAGGTAGAGCGTCCCGCCCGCGTCCGCTGCGAGCGAGAGGCGGTAGCCCGAGGTGAGATCCACACGACGCGACCAGCGGTGAGTACCCATCGCGGTCAGGCTGAGGAGGACCGTGTTGGGGCCGTCCGTGGCTTCGATGTCGACACCGCCGAAGTTCGTGGAACCGCGGTAGGCCGTCACGGCATAGAAGGCCCCGGCCGCATCGTGGGTGAGAGCCATGCCATAGAAGCTCACCATCGGGTAGGCGTGCGCCCAGCGCGTGGTGCCATCAGGCGCGAAGCTCATGAGGAACATGCCGTTGAGCCCGGCCCTGGCCACGGGATAGAACCCGTAGGCGTAACTTCCTCCCACGACCACGTCGCCCGCACGGTTGACCGAGATCGCGAGTCCGCTGACAGCTCCCTGCCCACTCAGGCTTGTGGCCCAGCGGTAGATCCCCTGTGAGGTGAAGCTCGCGACGAAGCCCACGTTCGTCCTCTGATCGCCCCCGCTCGAGCTTTGGATGAGGCCGCCACCGAAGTCGATGCTGCCCTGGAAGTAGCCCGTGATATAGATGTTGCCCGAGGCGTCGGTGGCCACCGCCGTACCCTCTGCGTTCCGACTTCGCGGCGGGTCGTCCGCGAATCGAAGCGCCGCGGGAAATGCCTGCGACCACAGCGAGCGACACGCACTTCCGACGCAGGTCGTACCTGGCGTGCAACTGGTCCCGCAGGCCCCACAGTTCGTCTCCGAACGCTCCAGTGCGACGCAGGCCGAACCGCAAGCGCGCTCATGTGCCGGGCAGACGCAAACGCCTCCCACGCAAGCCGCCGTTCCCGTCACCGCAGGGCACGCGTGTCCGCACGACCCGCAGTTCATCGCGTCGGTCTGCGTGTTGACGCACTCCGACCCGCAGAGCGTGGAGGTCGGGGCCGGGCAGACGCAATGGCTATCGGCGCAGTCCGCGCGCATCGGGCACGCCCTGCCGCAGCCTCCGCAGTGGTAGCGGCTGTTCGTGAGGTCGGTGCAGTCGCCGAGGCAGAGGTTCTCCGGTCGACAACTGCAGGTGCCACTTGTGCAGCGGTAGAGTTCGCTTCGCGTGCCCGGCGTCGCGCACGACTCCACGGCGGCCGCCTCGTCGACCTGCCCGTTGCAGTTGTCGTCACGGCCGTTGCACGCCTCCCGGCTCGTGGGCTGGACTTCCGCCCGGGCGTCGTCGCAGTCGTCGCCGCCACAGACCCGCGGTGCGTGCCCGTCGCCATCGCCATCGAGCGTATCGAAGCGACAGGTCCGGGAGCTCGCGTCGCAGCGCTCGTTCACCGTGCAGGGGTTCGTGTCTATGCAGTCGCGGTCGGCGCCGCACGGTGCCCCCATCTGACATCCGAGACGAAGATCGCACGAGGCTCCTGCGGGACAGAGGGAAGGAACCGCCGTGTGCGTGCAGGCGCCCTGCACGCACAGGTCATTCGTGCAGCTGATGCCGTCATTGCAGTCCGCGGGCGAACACGCTGCGGGAGGGCTGTCGTTGCCGCCTTCGTCTGAAGGGCCATCCGACATCCCAAGGATATCCATCGCGACCGTGCTGTCGCCAAGGATCTGGGTTCCGGCGTCAACAGTCGCCGTGCCACCACTGCACGCCATCAGAAGACCGAGAACCACGAGGGCTGCCACACGCTGAATCATTCGCTGCTCCGTCTGTCGTGGAGACTGCTGTCCCCGGTCCAGGTGACCACCTTCGCGAGCTCTGCTCGTCGAACTCCCCGTCTCGGAGACAGAACACGCACCCGTCGGGGTGCGTGTTGTCGTGGTCGGCGTCCATGCCTCATGGAGGCCTTGGCTTGCGTCGGAGATTGCGACCAACCTGTATTGGCCGCAGACGTCCACTGATTGTTGACAACTGACATTGACACAGCGCGTCTACCCTGGCTCAATATCGGCATAACCCACACTAAACATGGGCCGTCGCGGCAAGATCGCAGGGGGAAGTTCACGAATGTCCGGACCGCGCTCTGGCACGTTCCGATCACTGCCGTGCCGATCCTCTCTGACCGACGCAGAAAGGCCGACGAACAACGTCAGAGCCCGAGCGCTCGTTCGGCATGATCACCCTCACGATGTCGGATCACCTCGCAGCCCTTCGGGCCAACCTCCAGAGCGACCAGCGCGCCGCTCGCACCATCCAGACCTACGTCAAGATCGCGGGCGCCTTCCTCGGCACACTCTCCGGGTCGGCGCCCACCACAGTCGCTGTCGAGACCTTTCTCGCCCGGCCGCGGCGAGACGGCGCCCGTCGGGCCGCCAGCGCACGGAACCAGGAACTCGCGGCGCTCAGATCCCTTGCGAAGGTCGCCGTCCGAGAGAAGACCTGGGGAACCAACCCGACCGAAGGGGTCCGGTTCACCAGGAAAGTCCCACGAGACCCTCCGTTCCTGGGCGCGGACGAACTCCGGCAGCTCTTCCGAGCCGCCGCGGAACGCCCGCCAGCAGGGGAAGGCCCCCAGATCCTCGCGATCCTCGGCCTGCTCTCCCAGACAGGCCTCCGGGTCCACGAACTCGTCGGGCTCGATCTCTCGCAGGTCGACCTCGTGACGGGCACCCTGCTCTCGGTCCACGGGAAGGGAGGCACGGTCCATGACCTCCCGCTGAACGTCCCTGCCGTGACGCTCCTCACCGCCTGGCTACGGGCGCGAGGAACTCGGGCATCAGTCGGGGAGCCGGCGCTCTTCCTCTCCGCGCGGCGCAAACGGCTCGCGGCGCGGACAGTCGAGAACTGGTTCGTGAAACTCCGCGCCTCGATGGGCACGGCGAAGAAGGTGACCCCTCACACCCTCCGGCACTCGGCCGCGACGCTCGCCCTCACGACGGGCACCGACCTCGCGACCGTCGCCGAGTTGCTCCGCCACTCGGATCTGAACACGACCCGCGGCTACCTTCACCTCGTCGACACCCGCCGTCGGGAGGCCGTCCACCGCCTCGCCGTGACCGTGCCCCAGGACGTGCTCGATGCGGTCGGTAAGAAGCCGCCCGCGTTCGCCCCCGTGCCGATGGCGGCCAAGGAGTCTGCTTCTGCGACGCGGGAATCCCCGACAACTCCTCGTACCGAAGACCTTGACGACCAATACAGGTTGGTCGCAGCCGCTTGATGCCCCGACCGAATGTGCAGGTAACGACAGTGGCCGCCGCCCATCGCCAGCCGACCTCGGCGAATCGCCCTCGTGATGCGTGCCCGTTTCACCTGGACGTGTGTTTGCATTCTCAGTCGGAACTCCCAGGTACTGAAGTATGGGCCGACCACGGTACCGCGTAGACAGACGCCATAGGTTGGCCAGGTTCAGCGCGTCCCGCGGTTGCAGTTGAACTCGTGGCTCCGCTCGACCTCGCGATGATCTCCGATCGAACACGGGTGCTGATACAGCTGGTCACATTTGTCGCATCGCCGAATGAAGCACGGAGAGAACTCAGGATCACCTAATGAATCGAGCAGAGACCGCAGCGTCTCGCGCCATGGTTGTGGCGCTCGTGCCGACGGATGGTCCGTCGCGTATTCGACGATATCGAACCAACCCGCACCACCTTCTATATACTCGGGAACGCCAGGGAGCGCGGCAATCGAGGTCCGAAAGTATCCGCATCCCGGCAGCTCGCTCGGATTGAACAGCCGTTTCCTTGCCGCGTCGACCGCCGCCATGGAGTCGTGGCCGGACACACTCCAGCGACCAGCTCCCGGGACTTCGCGCGGATTGGTAACGATCAGGTGAAAGAACGCGGTGCGGTCGATTCCGCGATCGACCAACAGGCGAAGCTGTTCGACAATCTTTTGCCCCTGGTTCTCCAGCGTTCGCTTGAGTCCACGGTCGCCGTCAAACTTGGATGCCTTGATCTCGCACGCGGCGACAAAGTCAGTTGCTCCTTGCCAGCTCCGATCGTGGAGCGGTCCGAACAGGGCATCGATATCGCCGCAGCCTACGGCGCTGAACACCTCGTCGCGTTGCAGGTTCGTGGCGCACCAATAGGGCCCGAAGATCCCGAACTGGCCGAGAAGTCGACCGAAGTCCATCGCCATCCAGGTCGCAAACGAGCGATCCTCGCGCCGCTCCCCAGAGTTGAAGAGGCTCTGTCGATGTAACGCCGAGCGGTCCATGGACCCGCACAGAAGCACGTCTGGCCGTTCGCCGCACTATCACATCAGAACCTAGCCTCGACGCGGGGCTGGGCGAGTGAAAGAGAGTCGCCGCTACAGCGTCGGCCGACACCGGTCGTCCTTCGAGACCTCGTAGGGATCCCCGTCGACGCGTCAGACGCTCCCTCCCCATGCGCGCATCGAGTGCGCCGCACGCGCCGCGGAGGTACCATCGCCACGCCGATGCGAGACCTCCTCACCCTTCTCTGGCGGACCGACGAGGTGCGCCACGACGACGCGATCGTTCGAGCCGTCGTACGGCCCGACGTGGCGTGAGAACGCGTCGTAGAACGACTGTCGCTTCTCGTCTGGCGAGCCAGGGATCTGGTCCTCCGGGTGCGGGTCCGCGATCTTGCATCCGATGGCATAGACGCGGACCCAGGCCGCCGCCGGGAGCGGACCCTCTTCCAGGTGCTCAAGGAGCCAGATCTCGGTCTCCTTGACAATCACCATCCTGCGTCTCGCGCGCTCAGAGGTCGCCCCGGCGTCCAGGGTTCTCACGTCGGGGTGTTGAATGGAGACCACGGCCGACCTCCACTTCTGACGGTTCCTTCGGAACTTTGAGTCGCATCAACTACTTCTTCCGGTCGTGTTTCTTCAGGGCAGGTGTTGTTGTCGATGGTGGGTCGCTCGCCGAGCAGGTCGTCGGGAGCGTCAGCAGGTAGCCACCTCGCTGGGAGCACTTCCTGCGTTGATCACGCCGACAGCAGCAGCCGCTTGATCAGCGCGACATCGATCACCGACGCGGTGAACGGACACCGCGACACCTTGGGCGGTCTGCCCTTCGGAACAACGACGCTGGGCGGCAGCAGGGCATGCACCTCGATCCGGACGTCCTTCACCGACGCCCAGTCCGAGAGGGCCGCGATGAGTTCGCTCGGCCGCTCCGCCGCCTCCATGCCTGCGAAGGTTGGCCACACGAGCCACCCGACCGCGTCGCGTGCCGCCCGCGCCAGCAGGTCCTCGCCCCGCAGCGCCTGCAGCGACGACACGACGGCGTGCAGCCGCGCCCCTACGGCGCCGCCGACCTGCGGGACCGAGAGGTCGATGTCGAGGCTCGCGTCGAGCGTGGCGACGCCCACGAGGATGCGGAGTGTGCCGTCGGCGATCCCGAACGCGGCCTGCATCCCGATGCCATCCTGGTCGTCCCCGGTGAGCGCTTCGTAGCCGCGTCCGCTGACGGGCACCACGACCCCGCGGCCCTCGATGCGGCGCGACAGTTCGAGCGAGAGTAGCGCTCCTGCGAGGAGTTCGACGTTGTCCTTCCGCAAGGAGAGAAGCCCCCCGCCGCAGGTCTGCGCGAGCTTCATTGCGATCGGCTTCAGGCGCTTGGGCTGCTCCTCGTTGAGGCCTGCCCTTGCGAGACCGTCTTGGACCGCCCGCATCGCAACGCGGACCTCGCGCGAGAGAACCGCACAGACGGCGCGGTCGTCGATGCGCTCGTGCGCGAGTAGGAACGCGCCCATGGGAGGTCGGTTCCCGAGGCTCGGCGCGATCACCACGTGCCACGTCGCGCTCGCGCCGCGGCTCACGTCGACCTCGCTCCGGAGCGCGAGGCCGGACGCGTCGAGCACGAACGCCCGTGTTGCCCTGCGCCCGCGCGCCGCCGCGTGGAGCGCCTCGAAGGCCTCCAGGTGCGCGACGCCCTCCACGGAGGTCACGATGCGAAGACTCCGCTCGCGGAGCTCGAAGCGCGTGCGCGCGGGAGACACCGCGGGGGCCATGGACTGCACCGCCATCGAAGACGGCTCTGACTCGCTCAGGCTCGGACGACTGGACGGGACCCGCACCGCAATGTGCGGACGCGCCTGCGCGAGACCCTCCTGTCGCATCGGGATCGAGCCGAGGCGGATGCGCCCTTGGCCGACGAGCAGCAGGGCGTCCGAGCCGTCGCGGAGGGACGGGGGGCGCTCGCACAGCACCTCGACTGACGTCTGGCCGTCGTCGCTCATGAGGTGCTCGGCCACGCCGTCGATGAAGCTCTCGGCGCCCTCCCCTTCGAACGCGACGCGACACCCGAGCGACGCGTGCGGCGCGAGCGCGAGGTACCGACGCACGAGCAGCGAGCCGAGGGCGGAAAGGGATGCGCGCTCGACCACCTCCGGGACGCGTTCGAACACGATCAGGCCGTCCTCCGGACGGGAGAGTGCGAGGTCGGCGCCCTCCCCTTCGGGGAACTCAGCGGGCGACGTGGGACCCGCGGAGCGCGCGCGCACCAGCGCCCGTCGCGCCGTCTCGCTGAGGGACGCCGCCTCCGACTCCAGACGGCTGCGCTCCAACGCCTGACCGAACCACAGCAGATGGAGCGGCCCGATCACCCTCACGGAGACCCCGTCGGCGTCGCGCACCGCGGCCGTGTCGAGCGCCAGCACCTCGCGCATCGCGCGCTCCGATGCGTCCTGGGCGGCCAGGTACAGGGCTACGGTCGCGTGCGCGAAGGTCTCGAACGCGGCAGCGCAGCCCCCGTCCGCGAGCAGTCGCGGCAGCGCGCCGACGAGCGCGGCAGACACTGTCACGCTCTGCGCGCGTAGCCCCGACGCCTGAGAGACGAGCTGCACGCGCGCTTGCCGCCACGCCGCGAGGGGCGCAGCGAGCTCCGCCTCCGCAGCGGCGATGTCCCCGCGTCGCGCCTCGGTCTGCCTCGGGGGCGCGACGAGCGCCTGCCTAGCGCCCGCACGGACCTTAGCTTCGACTGGCGCGCCGTCGCCGCCCAGCAGGGCGGCGAGGAGGAGTTCGACGCCCTGCGAGAGCGCCGGCGCTGTGACGGCGCGCGGACGCTGGGAGCCCGTCTGGCCGCCCTTCGGCGCGGTGAGCTCTGTTCCATCGCCACCGGGGCGCTTCCCGCCGTTGGCCCCTTCGGACGGCTTCGACGCGCCGTTCTGGCCCACGACCGGTTCGGGAGGCGTGCGGCCCGGCTTGCCGCCCTTGGAGGGCTCCGGCCTACCCTTCTTGCCTTTCTTCTCGGGCGCGCCCTTGCCGCCCTTGCCGCCCTTGCCGCCCGCGCGCGGCCCGCCCTTCGACCCTTTCGGTGCGATGCCAGACGTCTCCAGGCTACCCAGGTCGATCGTCCCCAGCGCGGACCGCAGGTCTTCGCCCGCGTTGAACGCCTTGACCAGCTTCGCCTCGACCTCGACGAGCGCGCCCTCCGTGCTCCGCCTGCGGTCCTCGCCTGACGCGAGCGCCCGCACGAGCTTCGCATTGTTGCGAAGGCGCTCCGCGGTGTCGTCGCCCCCGAGGGCGGAGTCGCGCGCGAGCGAGAGGAGTGGCAGATGCTTGCCGATCACCTCCCACGGCTTGCGGGCTCGGGCGGGGTCCCGCTCGAAGGCAGTCGCGAACGCGCAGAGGTCTTCGAGCTGCACGCCCTCGACGACCCGGCCCTGCCGCAGCGCGGCGGCGGTACCCGCGGGCAGCCCACTCTCCTCGTCGTCGCACCAGCTCAGGAACGCCTCCGCGATCTGCTCCTCGCTCACCGGCTCCAGGCAGTCGAGCAGGCCGCTCGCCTTGCCGTGCTCCTCGACGCTCACGTACACGAGCCGCTCGCCATCGCCGACGCGGACGCGGTTGCGCCAGAAGGTGGCCCGCTCCGCCGCGCGCTCGTCGCGCGCGCAGAACAGCCTGTCCTCGCTGATGTCGGGCATGTCGGGAGCCGAGCCGACGAGGTAATGGCCGGACCCGAGGCGCTTGCGGACGAGGCGCAGCGCGGCGACGACGTCCTCGGGCGAGAGGCCGATCGGGCTGAGGTGCGCGCCGATGGTCCTCGGGGACGCGCGCAGCGCGTCCCGGATTCCGAACGCGATGAGCTCCGCGGTCTTCATGAGAGGGTCCCTCCGACCTCGGCGCCGCTGTCAGGGAGGCGCCGCGCGACGCCGCGTCGGACGGCCTGTGCCAGGAGCGCGTCCGCGTTCGCAGCGAGGTGCTGCACGTTGAGGTGGGGTACGCCCGATTGGCGCAGCTCGCGCGCGTCGGCGGACGCGTTCGCCCCGACCACGACGCCGAAGCGGTCCCGCACGACGCGCCAGAAGTCCTTCCACAGCATCGTCTCGCCGCGGGGCACGACCATGAGCACCAGCGCCTCGACGTGCTCTGGCGTCAGCGCAAGACGCTTGCCCCATCCCGCCTTGTTCCCGCGCGGGAGCACGCACCCGGTCCTGCGGCCGAGCCCGTAGACGAAGCGCTCGGGCCAGTAGATCGCGCGCTCGGTCTGCCCGGCGCCGTCCGCGGCGTCCTGCGCGTCGTCGCCCTTCGACTTGAAGGCGAGCTTCCGCGCCGCGTTGAGGATCTCTACCGCGACCTCCTCGAGGGGCAGGCCGCCCGTCACCTCGAACTCAAGGCCGCCCGACTTCGAGCGCTGCCAAATCCCGGGGCCTTCCGGGTGCGCTGGCAGGCGCGCCGCGACGGCGCCGTAGAACTCCTCGAAGCCGCGCTCGAGGGAGATCACGGCCTCCTCTCGGAGCAACATCACCGGGCCCTCCTGCTCGGGCGAGAGCGCGAGCACGAGGGGGCGGCCGCCCTCCCGGCCGACGCCGATGACCTTCAAGATCACGCCCAGGCTCGCCGCGAGGGCGAGCAGGCGGAGCGCGACGGGCTTGCTGAGCCCTTGGCCCAGCAGCGTCGAGAGCCCCCGTCCGAGCGCGAGGTCGAACGCGGCCGGGGCGGGCAGGTCCGCCCGCGCGACCTTGTCGACCAGCGGCGCATCGAGCAGCAGGGGGCGCAGCGCCCGAGTGATCGGGTCGCCGTCCTCGACGAAGAGCGACCGGAGCCGTGCGCGGCCGTCCTCCGCGAGCGTCTGCGCGAGGTACTGGCCGATCTTGAGGCGCCGAAACCCCTCGAACCCCAGCAGGGACCTGTGCGTCACGAGCCCGCTCGCCATGCTGTCGCCGGCCTTGTAGAGACCCCCGTCGAAGTTCGTCACGAGCTGCGCCGCGCATCGCAGCGCGCGCACGCGCTTGGGACCGAGCTCCTTCGGGAAGGCCCGACCGAACGGCGCGCTGAACTCCTTGTCCTTCCGCATGGCGGCCTCGCCGGTGCGTTCCGCCGCGTCCGCGTCAGGGCGGATGACCTTGCAGAGGAAGTTCCCGCCGTGCGCAGGAGCGCCCCCGAGGACCGTCTGCGCGAGGTCGTTCATCAGGTGCACGCCCTTGAAGCTCGCAGTGGACGGCCGGAACCCGAGCAGCTCCTCGAACACCCCCGGCTTGTCCCCCTCGGCCGTCATGAGCACGCGCTGCAGGCTCGCGTACTCCACCTTCCTGCGGTTAGACATAGCTCGCCCCTTCCACGCGCAGCCGCACGCGACCGTCGACCTCGAGCTCGCCGCGCGGGCGCGAGAGCACCGCGAACGCCTCGTCGCCGAGGGGCCGCTCGCCGTGGAGCTCATCCCAGCCCGCGAGCTGCGCGAGGAAGCGGTGGACGGGCTCCGGTATCGGCAGTGGCCCCGAGCTCTCCGTCGCCGCCTTCAGAGCCGCGAGCATCTCGGGATCGATGCGGAGCAGGGTCGAGGACCGCCTATGCCGCAGCCACGCACGCTCGGGGAGCGGCCCGAGCGCGTCGCCGAGCCACTCCGGGCGCGTCGGCTGGACGAGCTCGAACTCGTCCTCGGGGAGCGAAACGACCGCGACATGGGGGCGCTCTTCGACGGGCGCCTGCTCGTAGCTGAATCCGACCCACAGCGGGAGCCCGCTGCGCAGCCACTCCGGCGCGTTCGCGTCCTCCCTCTGCGACAAGTAGAGCCGGCGGATCCCCCTGAGGGAGACGTCGAGGAGGGCGCGCGGCTCGACCGCGCTCGGGCGCGCCGTCGCGCGCGTCATCGCCCGCACCAGCTCGTCGCCGCGCTCATGCGCCAGCGCGACGAGGCGCTTCAAGCGCTTGAGTTGGTCGATCGCGTCGTCGCGGCGACCCATCGCCCACATCGTCGCGGGGTGCTCCGCGCTCGGCTCCTCGCAGAGCCATTCGCCGCTAGGCGGCGCCCCCGTGTGCCAGAGGCTCTCGTCGAGGTCGGGGTCGGTGAAACACGCGGGGTCCGCGAACCGGCGCACGGCCTCGACAAGCACGCCGCGCCCCGCACGACGGGCGAGGTTGTCGATGGGCGACGCGCCGAGCGGCCCGTCCGCGTCGTTCTTCGACTCGTCCTTCAGCTTCGCGACCGTCCTACCGCCCGTCACGCCGAGCGAGATCGCCTGCCAGAGCCGGCGGAACGTCACGTGCTCGCCGCGGCGCGTGCCTGCCAGCGCGAGCAGCTGCGCGAAGCGCCGCCGGGGGGCGTCCTGTTGGAGGAGCAACATGTTCCGCGCTGCGGAGCACTCCGCAGAGAACACGCCGACGTCGGGCACGAACGCGTCGCGACACACCCGCGCGACCGCGTCCGCGATCAGGGGCTCGCTCAAGACGTTTCGGTCCGCGAGGTTGATGAGCAGCGCGCGGGCCGGCCTGGTCGGCACCTCGCCGGACTCGACGCGGTGCGCGAGCTGCTGGCGGAGCTCCCAGGCGGAGGCGTTCAGCGCCTCGTCCGCGCTCGCGACCTCGTTGAACGAGCGCAGGGGCCCCTCGTTCGCGCACATGACGAACCTTCGCTTGGCGGCGCGGCACGCCTTCCACCGGGCGATCGCGTCGCCCGTCGGGATGGCGGAGAGGTCGAGGAGCACCTCCGCGCCGACGAGATCGCCGCGCTCGCCGAGCGTGCGGACGAGGTGCGACTTGCCGTCTCCGGGGTTGCCGGTGAGGACGACGTCGAAGCCGTCCCGGATCGCCGCCGTGATGCGCCCCTCGACGGGCGTGCGCACGTGCAGGAGCTCGCGCTCCTCCTGGGTAGTGAGGTCCGCGTTCGAGGCGTCCGCGTAGTACAGGCTCAGCAGCAGGTCGTAGCTCAAGATCTCCCCACCCTCTGCGGCTCGCGCCGCAAGCGGTTGCCAATCATCGCGTCGTCGC
This sequence comes from Myxococcaceae bacterium, assembly GCA_028287085.1. Lineage (GTDB taxonomy): Bacteria > Myxococcota_A > Polyangia > Polyangiales > SCUS01. Next base: position 44,431 of record JAQBQI010000114.1, on the reverse strand, counting down.
GCGAGAAGCGCGCGACCTCGTCGACCAACGCGGGCGCGCTCGCGAGCCGACGGCCCAACCAGCGCGCGCGCCACTGCCGCGCGACCTCGTCCACGGATGGGCCCGCGGCGCGCCACGGCGGGGCGTCCCCGCGCCCCCCAGGGCGGCACGCCGAGGGCGCGAGCTCCGCGACGTACACCAGCCGCCACATCCCGTGCTGGAGCAGTACGTTGGGGTTCACGCCGAGCCGCTCGAGGCCGTCGCGAATCTTGCGCAGGCGCTCGGACGGACCCTCGCCGAAGCGGCTCGTGATGAGCCGACGCCCCGTCTCGAGTTGCAGCAGGCGGTCTATGGCCTCGACGGTCTCGGCGGAGAAGTGAAGCGTGCCGTGGCCGCGGCTGTACCCGACGAACCTCCACCGCACGTCGCCGCCCGCGGCGGTCAGCGCGAGGCGCTCGTACTGCGAAGACCCGACGCCGTAGAAGCTCGTCGTCGTGAGCGCGAGCAGGTCCGCGGGGCGGCTCACGGGCCGCGCCGCCATCTGCGAGGTGATCTCCGAGGCCTTGCCGTCGTAGCGCTCGTGGTACGCGCCCGCGACGTCGCGCGATAGCGCGATGAGAGCGGCCAGTTTTCCCCCGAGCAGCGGCCCGTACGGGGGGACCGCGCCGCAGACGCAGACGTCGGCGACCTGCGCCGCGACGAAACGGTTCTGCCGCTGGAGCAAGGCGGCGCGGAGGCCGCGCGCGACGCCGTTGCCGCCCGAGAGCCGGTGCGACGCGCGGGGCGAGGGGCCGAGCGCGAGTTCAAACAGGCGCTCGGCACTGACCTCGCCCTCACGCGGGGCGATCCCCTCCCAGGCCCGCAAGAGCGCCGCGGCCTGCGTGACGCGCTTCTTCATGTAGAGCGGGTCGTGCTCGGCGTCGCGCATCGTCCGGGCCGCCTCGACGGCGCCCTTGTCGATCCGCTTGTTCGGGGTCCGCACCGCGCCGACGCGCCGGGAGTCGTGCCAGCGTTTGTACGCCCCCGCCTTCATGGCCTCGATGCGTGAGGCGGACTCCGCGGGGTTCGCCAGCGCATCGACGCGGCTGACGCCAAGGCCCTTGAACGAGATCGCACCGAGCGCATCGACCACCTCCCCGCGGAGGTCGCTCAGGATGGCCCCGAGCGCCGCGTCGGCGCGCTCGCGACACGCCTTGGCGCTGAGCGCTCGAAGCTCCGAGACGAGGCCCTCAAGGGCGCGGCTCGTCGGCAAGCGCAGCAGCGCGCAGAGGTCCTCGACGAGCGACGACGGGTCGAGACCTCCGCGCTCGCTGACGTGCGCCTGGGCCAGCACGGCGCTGACCTGCAGCGCCGGGTCGGCAGCGGAGAACTGCAGGGCGCGGACGACGGCCTCCAACCAGGCGGGCGTCCAGCCGAGCGCCGCGTCTCGCGGCGTGAGGCGAGGGACCGGGCTCGCGATCGCGATCAGCCCGCAGACCGGGTGCCCCGGCTGCCCCGCGTCGCGAACGAGGAACGGCGTCGTCCTCCCCGGCGGCGACTTCATCGGAAAGGACCAGAACAGCTTCATGTAGCGGAAGACGTCAGTGAGGCGCAGGCCCGTCTCCGGGTCGCGCCCCGCGGCCCCGTCGGCCACCTGGAGGTAGGGCCGGATCGCCTCAGCGCTGCGCTCCTGGAGGGCGGCCGCGAGCGAGGGTCCGTCGGCGAGGAGAGAGCGGATCGAGCGCACCCCGCCCTCCACACGCACCGCGCGCTCCATGTCGAGGATGAATCTGCGCGTCGACTCCGACTCGATCTCGTCTTGGACCCGCGCCTGCATCGCCCCGCGCGCGCGCTCCTTCTCCGCGCGCACCTCCTCGGGCGAGAGCCCGGAAGCGCCGGCGGACCACAAGGGGGCGCTGACGTAGACCTTGCCTTCGTCGACGCTGATGTGCCACCCGCTCGTCGCGAGGTCGACGAGCACCGTGCCAAGCGCCTTCGCGCGGAGGGTCGACGCGTAGATCTCGCCTCGGGCTTCCTCGTGCTCGCCCTCCGCGCTCTCGAGGATCTCCGAGAGCGCGCGCTGCATCCGTCGCGCGCGATCCCAGTCCCCGCGATGGAGGGCGCGCGCGATCTCAAGAACAGTCCTGGTCAGCCTATGTCCGCGGACCTGGACCGGGATGTGTGTGGATCTACCGCTAAAATCAACGGTTTCGGCGAACAATGCGCACCCGTCCCCGCAGAGAACTCTAGTCTCTGCGAATCGGCGATGGTAGCTGCCCGGCCACTGTTGGCAAGAGAAATCGCGGGAGCGGGAGCGGGAGCGGGCGCCACCGATGACAGCGTTCACGTACCAGTTGCTGATTGACCTCTATCGGGGGCACGCCTCGGTCGTCGAGAACCTCTCGCGGACGCACCGGGAGGCCCTACGAGTCGAGACGCCGCTCGCGCGCTTCATCGAGCGGGTCGATGCGGATGTCGCCCCGCGGCACGTCGTGCTGACCGGCAACGCGGGCGACGGGAAGACCTTCGCGGTACTCGCCGCGAACCTCCGCAACCTGCGCCCGATCTACGACGCCTCCGCGGCGCTCTCGCGCTCGGCGAGCGCAGACCCCGTCGTGGCGCTCGCGGGCGATCTGCGGGCCGCGCTCGCGCGCGGCGAGCGCCTGCTCCTCGCGATTAACCGCGGGCAGTTGGAGCGCCTCCACGCGCAGGTGCGCGACGGCGGCGACGACCTCGCGCGGTTGGTCCGCGTCGCCGTCGAGCAGTCGCAACTCCGCGCGCGCTGGGACGACGCCGTTGCGGGCGAGGTCGCCGTCGTGGACCTCGGCCTGCTGGACTCCTCCACACCATCGATAATCAACGCGATGATCGACAAGGCGCTCGCGGTCGACCTCTCGGGGACTTCGCCCGGGGCGCGGGCGTGCGCGGAGTGCGCGCTGGAGGCACTGCGCACGCCCCACGTGCGGCGCTGGATCGAGCGCGTCCTTGGGGAGGTCGCGTCGCGCGGTGGGCACCTCACGATGCGCCACCTGTGGTCGCTGATCGCCTTCCTCATCACGGGCGGCCGCGGCGCGAACTCCGCGGAACCGCCGTCGATCCGAGACGCCGTCGGCGCCCGCCTCTTCGATTACAAAGGGGCCTCCGCAGAGTTCGACGTCGCGCTCGCCGCGGTCGACCCAGCGCTCGTCCCGCACCCTCACATCTGCCGAGAGGTCCTCCTCGGCGCCGCCCCCCAGCGGGCGCGCGCCCTCCCCGGATTGGCAGCGCTCTCCGACGACCCGACCTTCGAGTGGGAGGGGGCGGCGGTCGTCCGCTCCCTCGTGGTGCACGACCCCGCGCTGCAACCTGCGGCGAGCAACGACTCGTACGCCCAACTGTTGCACCGCCTCCAGGAGCGGCCGGAGGGGTGGGTCGGCGACATGCGCGCCATTACGAAGAAACTCCTCGACGGCGTGTACGCGACCCTCCAACTGTGGCGCGCTGGGACGTGGTTCCCCGCGTGGCAGACGCTCTGCTACGACTCTCTCCGCGCGCGCACCGACCAGGGCGCGGAGGGGGGCGCCGCGTCGGTGGCGAGCACCGCGGTCGACACGGCCGCGCTCCGCATCGCGCTGCCTCGGTGCCACCCCTCGGGGGCGGAGGCGCTCAAGGGTGTGTGGCGCGCCCCGTACGTCTGGCTCCGCTTTGAGCGGCCGGGCGCGGCGCCGGCGCACGACGCCCTTCGCGTCACGCCGCGCCTCTTCCGCGCGCTCTACGACGACGACGCGCGGGCGCGCGGCGACCTCACTCCGTCCGAGGCGCTGACGCTCCGGCGTTGGCTCTCGCGAGCGCCCTCGGTGTCCCACGGCGACGGCGTGCGGATCGCCCGCCCGGGCGACCAGACGCCGCTGTCCGTGCAGGCGGACGAACTGAGCAGCGGCAACAAGACTCGCGTGCGATGGGAGAACGCCGATGGCGAGTGAGGGCGGGGCGACCCCGGAGAAGTTGCAGTACGACGCGTGGGGGATCTTCGTGCAGACGTCCAACGTGCGCGCGGTGCACATCGCGAACGGCGTCATGCAACTCCTCCGGTTGCTGCCGGGCGCGGCCCCACCGTGGGCGCACCTTCTCGCGACGGACCAGCCGTTGCGGGCGTACGTCGGCGCCGTGAAGCAGGCGCTCGACGCTCGCTTCGGCGCCGGGGCTTGGAAACTTAGCGACGAGGCGCGCGCTCTCTGCGTCACGCGCACGAAGGACGGCCCACTGCGCCTGGACGCGCCACCGCACGCCGCCGACCCGAAGTTCCTGAAGCGCGGGCGGGCGCACGTGCGCGACCACTTCGCGAGCGAGGAAGGATTTGCGCTGACCCCGGCCATGCACGCCACAGTTGCTGCGGCCCTCAACGCTGACGGGAAGGTGGCCGTCTCCGGGGCTGCAGACCCGACGACGCCCGGCCTCGCGTTCGTGGGATTCAACGACCCTCACACCCTCGGCGGAATGCACGCGCCGACATTCCTCGGCATGCTCAGCGCGACGCCCGACGGCTGTCGCGCGCTCGCGGGCCTCTACGACCTCGCTTGCAGCAGCGATGACCCGCACTCTGCGCTCGCCGTGGCGCTCGGCATCGGCTCGGCGACATCGCCCGCCCCTCCGCTTTCGCCCGACGAGTTCGTCGGGGCGTTCCCGGTGCCGAGCGGCGACGGCTGGGCGCAGTGGTCCAAAACGGTCGGCACGCTCGCGCGCCGGTTGATCGAGTGGCACCGCTTCGGCGCGTCGAAGTCGGAGACGCTCACCGCGATGATCGACCTCGCCACCCTGGTACTCTGCGTCCGGCTGCTGCGCTGGCGGCCCGACGCGGGAGAGGGGCGGCTGCTGCTCTGCGTGAGCCCGCCGGACCAGGCGGCGTCGATGGCGCAGGCGGTCTCCCGCGCGCAGGAGTCGCTGCAGCGCGCGTGCGCCGCGCTCAACACCGCGGCGGAGGAGCGGCTGACGCTCAAGAAAGGGGGCGACGCCAACCGCTACTCGCCGAGCACGCACGCGCTCCACCTGGGCGCTGCAGGCGGGTGGCTGTTCCCGCTCGACGCGCGCGGCGGGGCCAAGCGCTACTTCAAGCCGGGCCCGCGTCAACTCGTGACGCTCACGCACGCGCTCGTCGACCCCGGCCACGCGGTCCCCTGGCCCGAGTTCGCCGCGCGGGCGGAGGGCCTGGGGCTCGTGCTTGGGGGGCCGAACGAGCACGACACGGAGCGGCGCCTCGGGATCGGGGGCGTGGCGTCGACGCTGCGCGAGGTCGGCCGCGCTAACCGCGAGCACCTCGTCACGCTCGGACTGGCGCGCCGGGAGTCGGACAACGTCGTGCTGGTCGACGGGGGCCTCCAATGATCGAAGACGTCATCTTCCGCGCGCTCAAGGTCTGCGTCGACGAGCTCCGCGCGACCGACTTCGGTCTGCGCTCGCATGCGTTTCCGACCGAGGATCACCTCGACGAATGCGTGCGCGCCGCGGTCGAGCTGGCGCGCGAGCCGCGATGCAGCGGTGCCCGCTTCATCATTGGATCTTCGAAGCGCCCCGGCGTCGAGCTGCCGCCGCAGGTGATCGTGCTCGAACCGCACGCCGCGGCCGCGGAGGCCACCCGCCTCCGGAACGCGCGCGCGGAAGAGGGCGAGACGATCGGCTTCCTCGTGTACCTCAACACCGACTCCACGCCCGGGGAGGCGGGCCTGAACGTGCTCACCGAGGTGACGCCCGAGAAGGTGGCGGAGGCGTACGCCGCGTCCGCGGGCTGGCAGATGCTCGCGGACCTCGCGTCGCGCAGGGCCCGGCTGGTGCGGACGCGCGTCGCGGACACGAGCGTGACCACGCTCGCGCGATACGCGGAGCTCGCGCGCAGCACGAGCGAGGCGCGAGCGCTGCCGCTACTGGGGCTCGTCCCGGCGCGGCAGCCGAAAGCGCTCCCCGGGCCGACGCCGGCACGTGAGCTCGACCTGCTCCGCGGCGTTAAGGCGGCGGGGGCGATCAAGCGCGTGATGCAGCGGCTGAGCGCGTTGAGCGGCGAGGAGACCGCAGCCGTGGAGCGGACGTTGGCCGGCGCGCTGCTGCCCGACGTCGACGACCCCATCAAGGAGGCGGCCCGACTCGCGCACGCCGCCTACAAGTTCGCTACCGGCGTCTCCGAGGATGCCGGCGAGCTCTGCGGGATCACCGTGGAGTTCGCTCGTCTCCTCCGCGCCGGCGAGCGAGCGCTGGCACTGCCCGCGGACGAAGGCGAGGAGCCCGGAGGCGACGAAGGCGAGGAGCCCCGCTCGGAGGGGTACACCGACGAGGCTCTCCTCGACGACCTCCCCGATGCCTTCCAGAGCGGACGAGTCGCCGGCGAACTCGGCGAGGCCGACGACGACGACCCGACGTTCTCCGTGGAGACCGACGGCGGCGTCTCAGTCGTCCTGCGCCCGGCGACGCCCCGCGGACTGCTGCGCGCGCTGCTGTCCTCCAAGGACCCCGAACTCCTGATTCGGCAGGTCCGCTTCGGCGACTGCATTGAGGTGTCCGACACCGCACAACTGAGGGCGACGCGGCGCATTCCGACCGCCAAGCTCCGCGGGCGCGACAGCGGGATCGAGACCGAGGCCGCGCACCTCGCCGCGCTGCGAAACCCGATTGATCGCTTCCTGGCCGCCCGCGCGGACCTCGTGAGCGCGACGATCGGGATGATGCAGTCCGAGCCGGACGCGACGCTCGGCGAGGGCGAGTCCGGGCCCGAGGCGGGGGTCATGCTCGCGCTTGCACTGCTCGACGCGCACCCCCTCGTCGTCGTAGGGCGGCTGCCGGATCGCGCGTCGGCCTATGTCGACGCGTACCAATCGCTCATCAACGCCGTGTACCCGAGCGGGGCGCCGTCGCAGCGGGTGGTCGAGTGGCTCGCGAACCTCGACCTCGCCTTCGCCGCGGAGGGTGCCACCGCGACCGCGGCGCGCCTCCTCCCTCTCCACCCCTTCCGCGTCGTCAGGGCGCTCCTGTGGTTGAAGAACGGAGTCGAGCCGCCCGCGATGCCGCCGCGCCTCGCGCTGGTCTACGACCACCCCCAGACGCTGCTTCCGGACAACATCGCGGACGTCTACGCCCTGTCGACACGCGCGTGGCCGTCTGCGCGCGGCGTCGCGCTCGCGGTCCGGCAGGGGCTCGGAGCGCTGTGGGCGATGCTTGCCCCGAGACGCCTCGCCTCGTCCGTTTCCGTCGAGCTCGTCGACCTACCGGACGCGACGGCGGCGATCGACGCGCTCTGCGTCGAAGCGCGGCGTCGCTTCGAGGACGACGCCGACGTCGGCGAGGGGCTGCACCTCGAAGTGCGCGCGACATTCACCGACGCGAAACGCGCCGAGGCGTGGCGGCGGCCGGACCCGGCCGACCTCTCGGTGACGGCGCGGGAAGCCCTCGAGGCGACGCGCGGCGACGGGGTCAGCCTCGGCCTCCCCCGGCGCGCCACGGAGCTCGCGGACGACGAACTCTGCCACCTCGCGATCCATGCGGTCGACACGCCGTACGCCCGGCTGGCCGAGGACACGGGAGGGAGGGGCGGAGGCCTGCCGCTCTCGTACGTGCCCGGCCCGAACGGCAACGTCGCCGCGATCTGCGTGCGAGGCGTGTCATCGCTCGACTCGTACGACGCCCTCCTGGACGGGCTCGATCTCGCCCGCAAGCCAACCGGGCTCGACCCGTCGACGCGCCCGGCTGACATCGGGGGGGCCATCGTACGCGCCCTGGTCGCCCGCGGCGGCTGGCCTGTGAAGCCGACCGCGGACACGAGCCTCGTGAGCTACGGCGAGGTCGACGGCCACGTCGCGGCGGTGATCTGCGATGGCGGCGCGCTCCGCCGGGACCTCGGCGCCGCACTTGAGCGGGTGACGACGAGCGCGAAGGGGCTCAACGTCGAGCGAATGCGCGCGGCGGTGCTGTCGCTGTACTCGTGCCGCTCGTTGCTGGCGGACCTCCTCGAGGGGCTCGACGAGCGCCACCTCCGCGGACAGATCGCGCTGACCCGCGCGTTCGTGGAGGCCCGGGCGGGCGACGCGAACCCCACGCTGCCGCTCAGCCTCGATTGTCCCGAGGGGCACCGCTGGGCGCGCGCGGTTCAGCGGCACTTCAACGTCGACCGCTCCCGGGCCGACCTCGTCCTCGTCGAGGCCGCGGACCGCGACCGCGCCGCGCTCGGGCCCCTGCGCGTCGTCGAGTTGAAGGCGCGCCAGAAGAACGCGACCTTCGCGACACCGGCCGCGCGGGAGCACTTGTCGACGCAGGCGCGGGTCGCCGCCGCGCGAGTGCGCGCCTGCTTCGCCGCACCCGCGAACGCGGAGCCGAAGACAGCCCTCCAGCGCGTCGCCTGGATGGAGGCGAGCAGGCAGCGGCTCGCGTCAGAGTGGCGCGCCGTGCTCACCGACTTCGACCGACGGCTTCAGGAGCGCGAGTGCCCGCCCCTCGTCGTCGAGTGCTGGATCGTCCCCGAAGCCCCGTGGACCGAAGACACGCGCTTCGAGGAGTCGCACCCCATGCTCGACGTTCAGGGTGAGCCGGTCCCGGGCGAAGCCGTGTTGGTGCGCTTCTTCATCATGCCTCCCCTCGACCTCGGTGGCCCGACTCCGCGAGTCCGGCGCAAGCCGCAGGGTGCCGGGCCGTCGCAGGGCCCCGCCGAGCCGCGCGCGGTCGCGAGCGGTGGCGTAACCCGCACTCAGCCGCCTACGACGACCGCTCCGCTCGCGTCGACGGCCGCGCGTGCGGTCGATCCTCCCCTGCCGGCCGCAGCGCCGACCGCAGCGCCCTCGGCCGCGAACACTCCGCCCGTACAGGACGGAACGCCGCCAGCGCAGCCTAAGCCCGGCGCGTCGCGCCGAAGCGACGAGGGGATCGTCGTCCGCATCGGCGACGTCCTGCAACCCGGCGCTATGACCCCAGCGATCTGGACACCAAACCGCGTCGACCGAGTGAACCACTACAACGTGGGGATCACGGGCACGATGGGTACCGGCAAGACGCAGCTCACGAAGTCTCTGATCGCGCAGCTCGTCGGACAAGCGGAGTTCAACCCCGGAGGCAAGCCGCCCGGGGTGCTCGTGTTCGACTACAAGGGCGACTACGGCCTCAATACCCGCGACGACTTCCCGCGGCGGATCGGCGCGACAGTGTTGCCGCCCGAGGGCCTGCCGCTGAACCCGCTCCGCCCCAGCGCCCCGCAGAACAGGCAGGACCTCACGCGGATGGTGTACTCGTTCGCGGACACGCTGCTCGCGATCGAGCCCCGCATCGGCCGCGTGCAGCGCGATCAGATCGTCAAGGGCGTGCAGGCGTGCCTCGCCGACGCCGGCATCGACGCCGCTGACCCGAAGACCTTCACGAGGCCCTTCCCGACCATCAAGGACCTCCTCGATCTCCTCACAAAGCGCGACCTCGCCGCCGGCTCTCCGCAGTCGCTGCTTAGCGAACTCGTCGACCTCGGGGTGTTCGCCGAGGAGGCGCCGGAGGCCGACATCGGCGCGCTCTTCGACGGCATCAACGTCATCGACCTCCAACCACTCGCGGGCATGAGGCCGACCATCCGCGCGATCATCGCGTTCTTCATGAACGCGTTCTACCGGCAGATGCTCCAAGGCGCGGAGGCGCCTCTCGCGCCCGGGGAGGCACCCGGTAAGGAGCTGCGCCAACTCCGTCGCATGATCCTCGTCGACGAGGCCGACGACTTCCTGAGCCTCAACATCGAGAGCCTCCGATACATCCTGCAGCAGGGTCGGTCGTTCGGCTGCGGCGTGATCCTCTCCACGCAGTTCCTCTCGCACTTCGATCAGGGCGGCGAGGAACTGAAGGCGAGCATCGGCACCTGGATCCTCCACCAGATGGCAAACGTCGACCGGAAGAGCCTCTCGTCGCTGTTCTCCCTCAACACTCGCGACGAAGCGGTGAACATCGCCGCGAAGATCGGCGCGCTGCCGAAGCACACCAGCCTGTGCCGCGGTCTCTCGACCGAGGGATGTCGCGATCGGCTCGTCACCGTGCGCGACCTCGCGTTCAAGGACCTCATCGCGACGTGACGGCGCCCCGAACCCACGCTCCTGGCGGGGCCGGCGCCCCAGCGCCGACCCCGACGTCACGCCAGGTGGAGGTCGCCCGCGCAGCGGTGCGCTGGTACCTTGCGACGCACCACAGCTCGCCCGACGACCAGGGCACGGCGCAGGTGTTCTGCAACCCGAAACGCGTTGGCGCGTTCGCGGTGTCGCGCGAGGCGCTGGTCGCGCACGACGGCGAGGCGCTCTTCCGGCTGCTCGTGGCCGTCACGATGTTCCAGCGCCGCCAGGACAACCAGATCACCCGCATCCTCCGCTCCATGACGCGCGAGGACGCCGGCGAGCTCGGCGCGTCGGCTCCCCTGCTCGCCCTGGTGGATGAGGGGCGCTGCGAGCACATGCGCACCACGGAGACCCTGCGCGTGCGCTGCGACCTGACGAAGCACGCGCTCACGAAGCGCGGGATCTGCGGCGCCAACCCCGAGGTCGAGTGTCACCTCAAGCGGCACACGGTGCTCATGCGGCGCTACGGGCACTTCGGGAAGGTGCCGACGTCCGTGGCGCTCGTGGTGCGGGAGGGCGGCGCGCGCGACCTCGCCGAGCTGCTCGCGCTCGTTCGCGCGGGCACTCGCGGGCGCGCCGCGCGCGCACGGGCGTTGGTCGCGGCGCTCTCCCGGGCGTGGCGCATCAGCGAGAAGATCGCGGCGATGTTCCTCTCGATCGTGAGCAACCCCGACATGACCCCCGGCGTCCCCGTGTGGTCGGACGTGGACTGGCGGCACTTCATCGTGATCGACAGCAACGTCGACCTCTTCCTCACGGCGCTCGCCTACCGCGGGCCGCGATCGTACGAGGCCCGCCGCGCGTTCGTGCGGGGGCTCGCGGAGCGCATCGACCTCGCCTCGCTGCGGCGCGGACTCCGGCGCAACAACCCCCGCGTCGTTCAACAGGCCATGTACCTCTTCATGAGCGCTTCGAACCGCCGCGCGATGCCGGGTGACTGCATGCACAAGGGGGTGGACGCATGCCGACGCTGCCCAGGCGCCCTGACCCGCATCTGCCCCGTGCGACAGACAGACGGGCGGAGACGACTGCCCCTCGCTCCCTGACGAAGAGCTCCGGGAAGTGGCGTGCCAACGGCCCGCCGGTCTAGGAACGCGCCGGTGCAGGACGCAGCCATTGAGACCGACGACGAGGACGTCGCCGCTCCACCCGAAGACGAGGGCGACGGCTGGCGGCCGTTCACGCCGAAGGTCGAGGTGGAACGACCGACGTCGCGGCTCGCCGAGCTGCTTCGAAACCGCAGCGAGGTGGAGCGGCTCACCTCGCTCGACGACGAGATCAGCACCGTGCGCGCCACGGACCCGATGCCGAAGCGGTACCTCGCATCGCTCCTGATCCTGCGCGACCTGATCCATCTCGGCTGGCACGTGCGGGTCCACCGCGACGCGATCTCGGTGCGGCCCCACCAACGAGGCGCGACGCCCGCGAAGCAACTCGTCCGCCGCCAGCTGCTGCACGGGCGCGACGACCAGCTCCAATCTGAGTCGGTGCAGCGGTTCGTGGAGAAGATCGAGCGACCGTCGCGTGGTGCGAGGCACAAGTCAGTCCTCCACTTGATCGCCGACGGGAAGCGCATCGCGGACGACCTCCGGGTGATCGCAGAGATGCCTCGTGCGACCCGCCCTGAAGCGCTGCGCAAGGTGTGCTGCCCCTACATCCAGATCGCCACCTCCAACGCGCGCGATCCATACACCGGGCTCAACCTCTTCCACGTCTGGCGCTATTTCCGATACACGTGGAGCAGCCGCTACCGCAGGCCGCCCGGCCGACACATCGCGTTCCTGATCCGCGACGCGTCGCGGCCGTTTCATCCGATCATGGCGATCACCGCGCTCAGCAGCGCGGTCCTTCAGCTGACGGCCCGCGACGAGTGGATCGGCTGGACCGTCCACGGACTGCTCGCGCTGATCGAGCAGGGCGAGGTCACGGACGACGAGGTCCTCGACGCCCTGCGCCGACGGGTCCGCGAGGACCTCGCCAACCTCTACACGGAGGATCTCGGCTTCGATGGCGCCTCGCCGCCTCGCCGCGACGCGGCGCTCGATGCACACCTGGGATCTATCGCGGAGGTGGCTCAGGCGGCCCGTCTGGAGGGGCTTCGCACGAGCGCCGTCGACCGAAAGGTCGCCTTCGACCACGCGGCGCTCATCGCCGCAGCGCGTACCCCGCTCTTCCGCGCGAAGCGCGCGAACACGGCGCGCATCCTCTTGAGGTTGGATCACGAGCTCGCGGCGATGCGCGCACCACTCCGAGACGCCGTACTCGACGCCCGCGCGAAGAACGCGATGGCGCTCGCGCTCCGGCAGGTCAAGCAGCACTTCGCAGCGGCCTCGGTCATGGACATCGCGACCTGCGGCGCCGTTCCCCCCTACGGTCCGCTCCTGGCGGGGAAGCTGGCGTGCATGCTGATGCTCACACCCTTCGTCCGCGACGCGGTGAAGGAGGCCTACCAGAACGAGCCGAGCGTGATCGCAAGCCAGATGGCCGGCCGCCCCCTGGTACGCTCGCCGGAGCTGGCGATGGTCACGACGACGAGCCTCTACCCTGAGCGGTCCTCGCAGTACAACCGGGTGAAGGTCCCCGCGGGAACGCTCGCGGAGCAGCCGTCGCCGCTCGGCTTCCGGGAGGTGGGACGGAGCCTCGGCCACGGATCCACGAATCTGAGTGTCGAGGCGGAGGAGGTGCTTGCAGAGGTCGCCGCGGAGCGCCGCGACGTCCGCAACGTGAACTTCGTCTTCGGCGAGGGTCAGAGCGCGAAGCTGAGGGAGCTGCGGGAAGCGACGGTGGCTCTGAACCTCTCTGACGCCGACCTCATCCAGCACGGCTCGCCGAGGATCGTCTACGTGGCACCCCTCATCGAGTGTGTGCGCCGCGTTCTGCTGGGGGTCAGCCCCCGAGTGCCACGGGTGGTCGGGGACGACGGCGTCGAGGCGGTCGCCGAATTCTGGCGCTCGCGGTGGCTCGCGTCGCGGGTCGACCACGGCCAGGCGCTCGTCGACACCGAACGGAAGAGACCGCACGAGCTGCTCGTCTCGCGTCTCGGTCGGGCTGACGAGCCGGACGAGCTGACGCTACGCTGACGGGCGGGACTCGTTGGACCGATGCCAAGGCGCGCCGGTCCGTCCTCCCTGCGCCTCATCGAGCCCGCACATCGACCGCGTCCGCGTCGCGGCCGAGGGGTCGACGCAACAGATCACGGACCGAGGCGGTGGCGCCCCACTCTACTCTGCGGACCGACCCCGCTAGCGGGCGCCGGCACCTGTAGTAGGATCGCGCCGTGAACGCCCACACGAGAGATCGGCAACGCCACGGATCCGCGCACCGGCGTGCGCTCGAGTCGCGCTCGCAACAGCGATCCTGGGCGCCGATGCCGTCGCGGGAGATCGGACGCCCTCGGACCCTTCTGGCGACCCAATGACCGACCCCGATGGCCAGATCGCCAGGGTGACCGTTCCTGCTCTTGACGGCATTCTTGGCAAGCGACTCACGGTTCTCGACGATGGCTTCGTCAGGGTCGTTGACTACATGGGGGGCGACGAATCCATTGTGCAGGCGGCGCGAGTTTCCTATGGCCAAGGAACGAAGAAGGTGCATGAGGATCAGGGCCTCATTCGGTACCTCCTGCGGCACCGACACACGACGCCCCTGGAGATGTGCGAGATCAAGCTCCACGTGCGGGTGCCAATGGATTGCTGGCGCCAGTGGATTCGCCATCGCACCGCCAACGTCAACGAGTACTCAACGCGCTACTCCATCGCGATCGACGCGGCCCAGCGGACCGCGCCCGATGCGTGGCGGCGCCAATCCGCCCAGAATCGTCAGGGCAGCGGCGAGTACCTAGACGCGGCAACCGGCGCTGCGCTGAGTGCGGAGGAGGACGAACTTCAGCAGCGTGCGCGCCGCGCGTACGAGGAGCGCTTGGACCTCGGGGTCGCGCGTGAACAGGCGCGCAAGGATCTTCCTCTGTCGACCTACACCGAGGCCTACTGGAAGGTCGATCTGCACAACCTGCTCCACTTCCTCGCGCTCCGAATGGACCCGCACGCACAGGCCGAGATCCGCGCATACGCTGAGGTCATCGGAGAACAGATCGTCCAGCAGTGGTGCCCGATGGCGTGGGAAGCGTTTGTGGACTACCGCCTGTCTGCACTTTCGCTCACGCGGAGCGAGATCGCCATCATCCGAGCGCTCACCGACTCGCCAGGCCAGGTGCGTGAGATCGCGATCGCGGAGGGTGTCCTCCCTGCAGGTTCCTCGGGCACGCAGCGGGGCCGCGAACTCGATGAATTCGAGGAAAAACTCGACCTTCTCGGCTTGCGTGTCACCTGGACGCGGATAATGGGCGACTAACCGTGGGTGTGTTCATCGAGCGGAGCGCGGCCCCTACGGAAGTTGCTGGCACCTCGCCGGGCGGCGATATTGAAACGCCTCGACATCCCGAGGAGGTCCCCTGGTCGCCCGGGTGCACGACTGCCACCGATTGCACGCTGCACCAACTGGCGCCCTACATCGGTCGGATCAAGACGACCATCGCGAGCTACCTCATCAGGGAGTTCACGGACCCTGGCCAGCGCGTTCTCGACCCCTTCTGTGGGTCGGGTGTGATTCCCCTCGAGGCATCATTACTGGGACGTCGCGTCATCGCCAACGACATCAACCCCTATGGTGTACTGCTGACGCGCGCGAAGCTCCGGGCTCCGTCCTCTGAAGCGGTTGCACTCCGCCGCCTCGCCGCCCGGTGGGAGGCCGCGAGTGTGCGGATCCCTTCGCAGGATCTTCGCTCCGTACCGCAGTGGGTTCGGGCGTTCTTCCACAAGGAAACCCTGCGCAACGCCCTCGCGCTGCGTGACGAACTCGTCGCTCGCTCCGATTGGTTCCTCCTGGCGTGCCTGCTGGGCATCCTGCATCACCAGCGCCCGGGCTTTCTGTCGTTCCCTAGCAGTCACCTCGTACCTTACCTCCGAGACAAGTTGTTCGAGCCCTTGGAGTTTCCCGAGCTTTACAAGGAGCGCGACGTACTTAGCCGGATGGAAGCAAAGGTCCGGCGAACCTACCGACGGCCTCCCAAGTGCCGAATGCCGTCCGTTGTCGTTCACGGAGACAGCCGCGATCTTCGTCTTTCCGGCACCGTCGACGCGGTCATCACCAGCCCGCCGTACATGAACGAACTCGATTATGTTCGCGACAATCGGCTCCGCCTGTGGGTCCTCGAACGTGCCCTCCCTCTACAGCGAGACATCCCCAAGCGGGCCCGAGAGGTGCAGTTCCGGGCGCTGATGCGGGAGACCTTCACGCGCATCGCCCCGGCCATCTCCGAGCGCGGCGTCATCATCCTAGTGGTCGGCGAGGCCAGCCGCGGTTCGAAGGTTCTCGACAGTTCGTCCATCATTACTTCGCTCTTCTCTAGCACTCACGAACTCGCAGGGTTCCGTCTTGAGCGCGTCATCCACGATGTCATCCCCGACATCCGCCGCTCCCGCCGCGACCTCCGTGGCACCAAGCGCGAGACTGTCCTCGTATTCCGAAATTCCGCGTCTGACCGGACAATGCAGCCGGTCTTGCTCTGACGCGAGACCCGGCAGCGGAGCTACCGATGCGAAGAAACCTACCCGAAGCCGCGCAGTTCATCGGACAGCCGGTACCGGCTCATCCCGAGTACGTCATTGTCGATAAACTCGGCTCGGGTTGCAACGCCCACGTCTTCATGGCGCGCGCCGACGCGCTCGCCCGGGAGATTGCCTGCAAGGTGATCCCGGTTGCTAACCTAATCGGCGCCGAGCGCGAGCCTCCGACTTGGCAGCAAGAGATCCTCAACGCAAATCGAGTGCCGTCGAACCGCGTGGTCAAGTTTTATGGCACGGGTACTTGGCCCTGCGCTGACGGCGACTGCGTGTTCCTCTTGTCCGATCTGGTTCGGGGGTCAACGCTGCGCGAGTATCAGAAGAAGAGTACGGTCACGATTCCCTTTGTGCTGGACTTCTTCATGGACATGCTGGATTTCCTGCGGGAATTGCAGGACCTGTCCCTTCAACACGGGGACTTCCATTCCGGCAACGTGCTCGTCGAGGACAAGTCGGCCTCGCTCGTTGGGCCGCCCTACGCGTTCCGGGTGACCGACTTTGGCGTCGCTCCCCTCACCACGGGGGCAGCCCTCCTGGGCGACTTCGATCAGCTCGCGCTCATGTTACGTGACCTCCTGACCAGGGTCGACTACCAGTCATGCGCCCCCGAGGACCGGTACATGTTCGACGTCCTCAACGACGACTTCTTGGCCAAGGGGCTGCTGGAGCGAGACCCCGCGCACGACGAACGGGCGCGCAATCCCCGCCTTCTCTTTGAGTCCTTGCGCGAGGCGCAGCGGGCCTTCGCGGTTCGCACCGCGGGCGTCGCTCGGCGCACACTCAGTACTCCGTTCGACTACCTCAGCTGTGAGCAGATCGGGGAGTCTCACGCTCTCCTCAAAGAGCTGTACTCGGACAAGATGCTCGGCCTGCGGGCCATCGAGGAGACCAACAACCTCGTACTGACGGGACCGCGCGGGTGCGGGAAGACGACAGTCTTCCGAAGCCTCAGCCTGAAGCATCGTTTCTACACGCAGGATGATGCACCAGACTCCATTTCATACATCGGCATCTACTATCGTTGCGACGACTTGTATTTCAATTTTCCGCGATACGCGCTGCCCGCACGCACAGAGGCGCTCGACGTCCCTCTGCACTTCGTAACGGCGACGCTCGTCCGCGAACTCCTCGAGGCGCTCGGACTCTGGCTCTCGCGACGGTTTCCAGCGGCTTGGCAGCGTGACGAGGCCTCGGTAGCGCGTGAGCTCTGGACCGTGCTCGGCCTCAAGAAGCCGCAGCAACCGAGCGCGGACTCCTTCGGCGCGCTCCAGCGCGCCCTTGGCCAAGAGCGCGAACGTGCCGCCAAGAAGCAGCGATTCGTCGACGATCTTACTCATACCTTCGGGCAGTACTTCGGTCCGGGTGTCCTGCCGGCGGTGTGTTCGACGCTGGCTCAGCAATTGTCGCCGCTCGCAGGGCGACCGATCTTCTTCTTCTTCGACGACTACTCGACCCCCAAGATTAGCAGCGACCTCCAACGAACCCTGAACCGCCTCTTGATGCAGCGGAGCGCCGCATGCTTCTTCAAACTGGCCACCGAGAGCCCTGCCTCGTACGAGAGCAGTGACGTTGACACCAAATCTTACGTGGAGGGCCGGGAATTTCGCCTCATTAACCTGGGGATCGACTTCATCAACGCCGAGAGCGACGACAAGCTGCGTTTTGTCGACGACGTCTTCAACCGGCGCTTCCGATACACGAAAGACTACCCGGTGTCCTCCCTTGAGTCCCTTGTGGGAGACGAGCCGACCGCGGTGCCGCACAACGAAACCGCGAGATCGCTGAGAGATGGAAGGCACCCAAAGATCTGGGGCCGCCGCGCACTGGGGGAGTTGTGTAGCGGCGACGTCCACTTCCTCATCGAACTCGTAGGGAAGATGGTCGCATCAGCCGGCGGGCCGGATTCTTTGCGGGGCGGAGCCGAGGTGCCTGCGGTCTCCCCCGAGGCGCAGAACAAGGCGATCCGCGCCGAGGCGGGCAATTTCCTTCGCAACCTGCGCGCCCTCCCAACGGGACAAGCGCTGGTCGAGATCGTGGAGGCCTTCGGCAGCGTCGCGTCGTCCTACCTTCGGTTCCGCGACTCGAAGAACGAGACTTCAAGCCCTCCGCACCAGGCCTCTCGCATCGAGCCTTACGAGGACCCCCACCTGACGGGTAAGGCGAAGGAGGTCTACGACGACCTGCTCCGCTACTCAGTGTTCATCGAGGACGTCCGCGGCAAGAGCCGGCGCGGCAACGTCGTCCCTCGGTTGTACCTACGAAGGTTTCTGATTCCGTTCTTCAACCTCACGTTCAGTCGTCGCGATTCTCTCGAACTCAGCGTCGACGATTTCAAGGATCTCCTTCTCGACCCAAAGGTGTTCGAGGGCAGGAAGCGGCTCAAGAGTGACAGAGGTGAGAGGAGTGAGCCGCAGAGCGCTGGCTCTGCCGCACCGTCAGAGCAACTCTCGCTTGGGCTCGTTGACCCACCCAAGGAGTAGCGGATGCGAGTCTGCCGTGTCGATGAGTGGCTCCGGCGGCTGTCCCAGCCCGAACTGCACGTGGGGATTGCGCCGAAGCTAGGCGTAGGTGATGTGCTCTTGATGTGCGCGGGATTCGAGGATCGCGCTATTGAGGTGCTACGACGCGCCGTCCGTTCTGGTTGCCACGGCTTTCGCGTCCTGTGCATCGGATACCTTCCGGAGATCCCAGAGAACCGAGGAACCGAGGTCGCCAGCCTGTGCGCCTCCGCGCAGGCGACGCTCGAGTCGGTCCCGTTCGACCGAGAGCGCCCCGCGGGCACGGCGGAGCGCATCCTCGCGCAGGTGCCCTCCGCCGATCGCATCCACATCGACCTTTCTGGCATGTCGCGCCTCCTCATTGTCCAACTCGTGTCGTCGATCGTGCGCGGTGGCCGCTCGGCGCTCTGCGAAGTTTTGTACTGCAGCGCGTTCGACTACCCACCGACACGCGAGCAGGTCGAGAAGACTCTCTCCGAGTCCGCCGACTTGGTTGGCGTGACGATGTTCGTCTCCTCTGGCGTATTCGGACTCACGATCGTGCCCGAACTCTCGAGCGTCGCGATGCAGGGCCAACCCATGCGCGTCATCGCCTTCCCCTCTTGGAACACGACTCAACTCGCAGCGGTCTGCTCGGAGATTCAGGCATCATATTTTACGATCGTTCACGGCACTCCTCCCGACGCGCAGAACGCTTGGCGCCGAGACGTTATCCGCGAATTGAACCGAGTTGACTCGTTGCCCGCCCGGGAGGAGTTCAACGTTAGCACACTGGACTATCGTGAGACACTCAACTTGATCCTAGACGTGTATGCGGAGCACGGACAGCGCGAGAAGTTGGTGATCTCGCCCACAGGAAGCAAGATGCAGTCCTTGGCCATCGGCATCGCCTGTGGATTCCTGCGCGATTTGCAGGTCGTCTACCCTACCCCTCGTTCGTTCGCGCCTCCCAAGGACTACACCCGAGGCGTGGGAGACGTGTACCGACTACCGCTCGGACGATTCACCTTACCCGCCGAACTGACATGCTAGGCGTCCCGGGAGATCGTTGCGCAACGCGACGTGGCACAGAGCGTGATCGTTGGTGAGCCACCGACGTTCTCGGTAGTTCCCGCCGGTATAGAGAACGCGCGGGCTACGCCCAGTGACGATCCCACAGGGTCTGCACTTTGGCCTGCACGCGTTCCCATGGTGCGACTTGTAGGTCCGTCATACCGCAATGAGCCTCTGTCTCGCACGCCGTCCCTCAAATCCCTGAGGCGTCGTCACCGAAGAAATCCTCGCCTCGCCGAAGCCAACCGACTGCGTCCCCATTCGAGCGCAACGATCTCACGCTCACCAAGTTCGAGCAGCATCACCTCCTCTTGTCCCAACCGCCGGAGTTGGTCGATAGCGCAGGCGTCCAGGCGCTGCTCTCTGCGACCGATAGACAACCCAACTCAGCGCCAGAAGCGTTCCTGTCCGTGTGCATCGAGGTGGCCTGACGCCTTGTGCCCCATCCACGCCAACTCCCACGAGCAGCCGATCGAGTCGGTCCTGTCCAGCAGGGTCACTATGCCGACAAGCGAGGCAGATCCCCAACGGCCACGAGAGGGTGCAACCCCAACCACTGAGACAACCTGCCCACATACTCCTCGATCAAAACGGACTGTCCCCTCGCGACCCCGGCAAGTTTTTGGGTGAGCCGCCGTGCGCCCACCGGGCGATGATACTCCCACTCGCCCCGCCGCGCGTCCGAGCGCCGGGCGAGCCACATCAGGGTGTCCGTCGGTTCGTCCTGCTGCGTGGTGAAGAGTACGAACGGCGCCAGCGGCAGCGCGCGCCCATCGCGCGTGTCAACGAGAAGGGCGACGCGGTGCGGTGGCGCGACTCGGAGTTGCACACGAACGGGCGCGTCGACCTCAACCGCACCGCGGGCTCGGTAGAAGTGCGAGTGGACGCCGTCGCCGTTGGAGGTCGTTCCGTCGAAGTAGCCGAGTTGCAGGGCTTCGAACGTCGTTGCATGCGCCCGAACCAACGACAGATGAGGCTCCATGGCCGCAAGCGCCGCGTCGGCCACCTGCTCCGGGACGCGGGGCCTCTCGCCGCCGAACTGCACGCATACGGCCTCCAACTCACGAAACGCCTGTATCAGGCGACGCCGCGGCTCCGCCGCCTCCGGGCCGAGCAGCGGCACGAGCCTGTTCCGCACGAGGAACTCGGTCGCCTCCTCCAGCAGCGCGCGAGCACTCGCGAACGTGCCGTCGCCCGCGAGGCCGAGCCACCGACGGGCCTCGGCTGCATTCGCTCCGCTCGTCGCGCTCTGGGCAAGAGTCACAAGAGCGCTAAACCGCGCGACTCCCTCAGCGTAGCGCAGCGACATGAACAGCCTCGCGCTGGCCTCGTGCCTCGAGCGAGAGAGCCGGTGAAGCGCGGCCAACGGGTATGGCACACGATCGAGCAGAACGGCCTCAGACGTCTCCGCGCGTCGCCCTGGCGCCTCTGCTGCCGCCATCACTTCGTAGACCTCGGCCTCCTCGCTGACGCGCTGAGCGCCTCGCAAAACCTCGAGCGTCGATCTGTCGTGCGAGACCGCGATCAAGTGCGCGCGCGCCCTGGTCATTGCTACGTAGAGATCCGCGCGGGTGAAGGCCCCCTCGCCGACAGAGAGACCGCCCAAGTCGTAGAGCACGACCACGTCAGCCTCGAGGCCCTTGAACTTGCGCGCTGTCGTCACGAGAATCCGGCCCCCAAGCCGCCACTCGCGCGCGTCGTCGGTCAGAGGCACGCCGGAGAGTTCTCGGGCGCCCTTGAGGGAGCCGTTGGCGAGGGCTCTCGGGCCGATGAGGACGATCTGGCCGGGTTGGAGGCCATCCTCGCGCAGGAGCCGCTCGACAATTTCCGTCGCTAGCGACCGGTGGTTCAGACCTGATGCCTCGATCACCTCGATGGTGCGTCCGTCCGGCGCTCCGAACCGTGCCGGCGCACTTGTCCCCCCAATCGATGAGGCACCCGCCGCAATGGCTCGCGTGTTCCTGCAGTTCTCCTCCAGACTCTCGTGACGCTCAAACTCCAACGGAATTTGCGGTGGGGTACCGAAGAGCGCTTGGTGATCGTCCCGAAACACCCAAACAGGCGACTCTTGCTCTGAACGCCGTAGTCCTAGGATCGCATACCACCACTCGGTGCGGAGGTCCTGTGCCTCGTCGACGACGATCACGTCAAACCGCATCCCGACGAAGTCCATCGCTTGCTCGAGCCGCCCCGAGGCCTCCTCCGCCCAGAAGCGCGCCCTCGCAGCCGGCTCTTCGGGCACGACGAACGGCACGCCCCCCTGCAGGGCGATGTTCCGCGCGAGCGCGTGGAAGTGGTGTACTGAAATTCGTTTCGCAGCTCCGGACCGCCCGACGTCCTGGGCGAGCTGCTCACGGAGCCAGGCAGCGAGCGCTCCATTGAAGCAGACGAAGAGCACCTCCGACCCGTCGCCCGCGGCGCGCAACGCGCGCTCTATCGCGATGAAGGTCTTCCCGGAGCCAGCCGGGCCTTCCACGAGCACGCGCTCTCTCGCCCACGGCGCGTCGAGCGCGCGCACCTGGCCCGCCGTTACCTCAAGCAGGCGCGCGGACGCCTGGATCGCCCACGGCCCAAGCGGGCGACGCAGCCGCAGCCGAGGGAGCAGCGCGTCAACGACCTGCTGGAACTCAGCGTCAGTCAGCTGTCTCCTGCGCCGCGCCCACGCCTCCATCGCGGCGACGACTCGCGCCCCCAAGTTCGGCATGTCGGCGTTCAGCATGGTCGCAGAGGCCTCGGCGTCGGCGGGCCAGGTGCCATCCGCGACGTGGTCGGGGAAGACGACGGCATAGCCGTAGAGCAGCGGCGCGGGCGTTCGACGCGCGACGTACTCGACGAGTGAGTGCATGTTATCGCGAGCCTGCTCGTACGGGTTTTTGACCCTCTCCCGACCTCCCGCCTTGAGCCGAAACCACTGATGACTCTCGAACAACAGGTCGCCGCCCTTGACCTCCAGCACGAGCATCCCGAGGCGCCGGTGGATGATGACGAAGTCTGCCTCGCCCTCGCGAAGCGACCCGCTCATCGGCTTGAGCCAGGGAAACGAGTGCACCACGAGGAAGTCGTCCGGGAGTTGGTCCCGGAGCGCGAGGAGCACCGCCTGCTCAGAGAGTGGACGAATCGTTCCCGGATCGACATCAGGTCGAATAGTTGCCATCAGCCCTCGTAGCGTCCCCGGACGACACCGACGACGCGCAGCTCATCGAGCGAGGCCCACTGTGGGATCGCGTCGGACTCTCGCGACCTGTACCTGAGGTAGGCCACCGACTCCCCCGCGCGCGAGCGCAGTTCGCAGAAAGCGATGGTCCAAGGCTCCCCCGTTCGCATGAACGAGCCCGTGGTTCGAAGCAGCAGGAGGGCCTTGTCGGCATTTGCTGGGATCGCGCTCACTGGATCCGCGTCGCATCGATCGATGACAAGGATCTCTCCGGCCCGGAATGCCTGCTCGCCACCGATCGTCGCTCGCGGGACACGCAGCAGAAGGTCGCCCTCGGGGGCGTCCTTGTCGAGCAAGGTCGGAAGGTCGGCCACAGATCGGCAGGCCACGTCGACGGCCGGAGCGCGCACCGCCGCGGCCGCCCCCAGGAGGACCTCGCCGCCTGCTACGCTGAGATCCTCGAGCACGCGCTCCGAGGCGCGCGGTAGGTTGAGACGCAGCATGAGCTCGCTGATGCCCACCACCTTGCCGCCCGTCTGGTCCAGCACCGCGTATGGGGTGAGCGCGCTCTGAACGTCCACAACGCCCACCAGCGCGCCGTTGGCGCGCACGCAGAGGCGCCCCCGCTCCAGGTTCGCGTCCACGCCGATCCTGCGCAGGTCGTCGTGCAGTTGGCTCAGCAAGTGTTCACGCCTAGAGGCGTTCACCGTTGGAGGCTCGCCCCGCAGGAGGTGGCGAAGAAGCGCGGCGCCGACCTGGCGGTCAAGCAGATGATGATCACGCCTGTTCTTGAAGCTTCGCAGGCACTGATAGCACGAGGTGTCGCACCCGCCGCCAGCGGCGCACTCCTCCAAGAGTGAAAGCGCCTCCTCGAGCAGCTTCGCCCCGAACTCAGCGGCACGTCGCGAGAAGCCGGCTCCGCCGGCCAGCGTGTCGTAGAGGTAGATTTCGACCTCCGAGCCGTCGAACCCGCCCGCGGAGAGCGCCGGCCGAAATTCGGCCTGCAACTCGTTCGGCTCGACCTCGAGCACGGAGCACGCGGCCCGTGAAAGTGCCTCAGACAGAGTGCGAAGGGCGACCTCGGCCGCGTGCGTTCCTGGCGGCAGTCGGACGGGGTCGGCGAGCTTCAATCTGAACAGTGATACGTCGCTGATGAAGTCTGTGCCGAGGACGATGCCATCCGTGGTGCCGCCCCCGGGGCATCTCGGGTCTCGCGACGGGTAAGGCCGCGTGTGGGACGAGCGGGTCAGCTTCGTCTCACCCGCGGAGGGTTCGATCCGGCCGCAGCGAGTGCAATAGTCGTATCCCTTGTCGCGCGGTCCCGTATTCGTGACCAACAGATGCTCGTGCAGCGGCGCGACCCGAACGGACGGCACACAATCTCGCCACCGCGACTCATCGGGCGGACCACCCGCGACGAGCTTGGCGCGGGTGGCGTAGCTCACCGCCGGCTCGTCGTCGGGCGTCGTCCCCGGCGCAGCGTCGACAGGATGTGCGAACCCCGGTGGCCGAAGCCAGAGGCGCCCGGGACCGAAGGAGTCGGGCGAGCGGCACGCCGGGCACTCGCCCACGCTGCCCCGCTTCTGCAGGTCGAACTCCGTCGTAGTCGCGAAATGGCAATTCGAGCATTCGAAGTAGAGCCGACGCCTCTGCCACGCCGCAGGGCGCTCCGGCGTGTACGGAGAGTACAGCGCTCCGGACAACCACAGTCGATTGTCGACCCAGATCTGCTTCCCGGGCGCGTACTGGGTGAGCGCAATCGGGAGGCCTTGCGAGGGCGCGTGCTCGAACTTAGGCCGGAACGGCGGGGAATCATGCTTGAAGACATGGAACGTGCCGACGTCGGTGGGGAAAGCGTAGCGTGGCAGCGCGCCGCCGTAGAGGAGGCGATCCAGCAGGTTCTCCGCGGCCCGCGAGGCGCCGTCTCGCGCGTCGCCCTCGGCAGCGGGGTGGTCCTGCGCCTCGTCGTCGGCCTCGCCGTCATCGGAACCCGCAGCACTTCCAAGCGGTCGGGCGGAGGCCGCGGTGGGGTCCATCATCGCGCCGGCGAGCGCCTTGTCGACCGCGGCCACGGTGGCGTCTGCCAGCCCCGAGACGATCGCCGCCCGCTCCTGGCCAGAGAGCTCCGTCGGGAGCCAGGCCTCCAACTCGCGCACGAGGGCGGCCTCCGAGCCGCGCAGCCACTGAGCGAAGTCCCTCGCGTTCGGAGGCGCCTGCGACGTCAGGAACTGCCCGACGGTTCCGAGCACCGAAAACAGGCCGCGTCGATTCGCCTGAGCGTCGCGTACCTGCTCGTGCAAGTAGCGCTGCAACACGAAGGCGGTCACGTGGCGGCGCGCGATGTCGGCATTGTCGAGAGTGATCCTCGGGTCGCGCACCGGGCCACGGATCATCTCTGCCGGATATGTGAAGTACTGCTCGTCGTGGCTGTCAGCGCTGCCGAATGCGACGACGGTCGCGATGGTGTTTCCCCGGCGACCTGCGCGACCGGCGCGCTGCTGGTAGTTGGCGCGGGCCGGCGGCATGTTCCGGAGGGCTACGCCCGAGAGTGTGCCGATGTCGATGCCAACCTCCATCGTGGTCGTGCACGACAGAACGTCGACTGCGACTCGAGGTTGACCGCGGTCATCGACGCCGAGATCCACGTCTTGGAAGAGGAGTTCGTACTCCTCCGCCTTCGAGTAGGCGTCGCTCTTGTCCGCGGCGCCCAGCTGGGCCGTATGCTCCCGGACAACGGGAGCGACGGGCGAGCGTCGCTGAAGCATCGCCGCGCGCGCGTCCCTGCGATAGTAGTCCTTCCGCGCCCGAAACACCGGATCCGCGTCGGGCTGAATCACGCGAACCCGATGGGCGCCGCACGCGATGCAGCGGGCGAGGCCGGGGAATGGGCGCTGCGTCGCCCGACAGCGGTCGCAGTAGGCCCACTCAAGCGAGAGGTCGAGCCGCAGTCGACCGCCGTCGAGGTATCCGTCCGTCGTGAAGGTGTGCAGGAGTGGCTTCAGCCAGGTGGCCTTGAACTGCTTGATGGCGGCTTTGTCGCGGAGGAGTGCCTTGAGCGCCTCAAAGTCGCCCGACTTGTGTCGGCGCACCTCGTCGCCTTTGAGCGTGTCGTGGGTGTGCGAGATGGCAACGCCACACTGGGCGGCGTAGGCACGAATCCACGCGCGCGCCAACGCGAGCCGCTGATCATCGTTGTCCACGATGCCAGCGATGGCCGGCAGCTGCAGGATCGCGCTCCGTTCGGGCTCTGCCTCCGCGAGCGATGCGAGCGCCAGCGCCTCGAACCCATAGTACCGGTCGGCCAGCGGCTCGATCAGCGCTCGCATGACCGATAGAGGAGGAGTCAGACGCCTCAGTTCGGCCTTCATGTCGCGGCGGGTCTCGCGCGCTCGCCGGAGCGCGTCGGGCCCGCTGAAGGACTCCTCTCGCCCCAGCGCGGGGCGGAGCCGTACGTCGAGCGACGACGCCCCCACGAGGAGGGCGAGGTAGAGGTCGTCCAGGTCCCACTGGCTCGCAGGTTGAGACTCCAGCTCTCGCCACCCCACCAAAAGCAGCGCCTTGGTCAGGTCCCGGTAGGCGTAGTTCTGGAGGTTCGGCGCCAGCCGCGCCGCGGTCGGCCTAGAGTCAGAGAACAGGAGAACCTTCCTGCCCCGCAACGGCGCGAACGGTGTCGCGGGGCGCCGCGGATCTGCGGGCTGCACCTCGATCTGCCGTTTGACAACCGCCTGAAAGGGCTGATCGCCCTTGGTCTGGTGGTCCTGAACCGTAGATCGACCGCCTCGCATCCGTTCGCCGCAAGAACCGCACGGAACGAACTGACCTCGGCCGGCCTTCTCGAGACTCCTCGAATTTCCTTGCGCTGCCGCCGCGTCGTGGCCGGCTCCCCTCGGGCGGTCCGGTTTGGGGCTACGATCAGCGCGCACCCATACTGTCCGGGTCCGAGGTCCGCGGTGCAACGCGTTGATCCGTCCGGTCGTCAAATCGATATCCACCGACTCAACGGGGTCCTCGTCGTCCTTCAACCGATCATCGTCTGGCCTCGAGAGGAGCAAGTCCAACGGCGCAAGGGCCTCGACGTCAGGAGCGCCGTCGTCACCGTCGTTCGGCGCGGCCATAAAGGATGCCCCCGGCTCCGCCCACAGTGACTCGAGCCGCTCAAGGTCGGGGACGTAGGCGCGCGCATACGCCGTGCCGCAGGCGCGGCAGGTGAACAACTCCAGGACCTTCGCGCCGCAGTCGCACCGCTCCCGCGGCTGCGCGAAGAGTCGGCCGCAACTCCCCCCTCGCAGCTCAGGCGCAAGCGCAGAGCAGCTCTGGTCAATGCAAACCCAGAGTCCGGGCAGCCCACGGAAGAACGCGTGCACGCGGCACGGCAGGAGGCCCGGGTGGTCCGCGTCTCGCTTGGCGAGGCTTCCAAGCGCAAGGAGCGCGGTCACGGCCTGCTCGGCGACGCGCTCTGGTGCGGTCGGGAACACCGTCTCAGCGAGGCTGAGCGCTGCCGTGTCGTCCCCCGACGCGCGCAAGGGTCGACCGCTTACGTGACGCGCTCCGGCCATCGTCACATTCACGAGGAGGCTCATCGGAGCGAACAAGCTAAGGGCCTCGTATAGCGCGATTGCGACGTCGTCTCGGCGGCTAACACCACGGGCATTGAGCAGGGGCTCCACGGCGGCCCAGCGCGCGGCCGCGTCCCCTTCACACGCCGCAAGCCAAGGAATGCCCGCGAGCAGGTCGGCCTCAGCGGCATCGCCTTCGGCGGCCCCAGGGCGCCTATCGAGTACACCCGTAACAGGGACGAAATCCTCCGGCCGCTTCCCCGTGAGGTCCGCCGCGAACGCAGGAGCCCTGCTCGAGTCTCCGAAGCTGGCGCTCGTGCAAATGACCTGGAGCCGGTCCGCAGAAATACCGAGCCTCGCACCCAGACGCCGAATCAGGAGCGCGACCTCCGCCCCGGCCGCGCCACGGTAGAGGTGCGCCTCATCAATCACCAGGAGAAAGCGCTCCTTCGGGTTTCGCTCAAGCCAACCGCGGGTCGCGTCGAAGATCGAGCGCTCGATCGGGCGCATCAGCATGTACTCGAGCATCGAGTAGTTCGTCACGAGGACGTCTGGCGGCGTCGCCTGGACCTCGTGCCGCGTGATCAGCTCGCTGTCCCGGGGCAACGTTACAGCGCGCTTGTAGCCCTTGTCGCCACCACGCTTCCGCCACTCCGGAGCATATTTCTCATCCTTCGAGCGCCAGTCCCGTTCGCCGTAGAACCACTCGCCGATGTCCGGCTTCGCTGGCCAGCGGCCCCGCTTCTTCAACTCAGCCACCAAGGCCGCCTGGGTGCCGCTCGGGTCCAAGTCGGCCTTTCGGAGCAGGGACACATAGTACTCGCGGATCGCCTTCAGGTACACCCCATCGCGCTCCGCCCCGCTACTGCCGCCCTCTTTGCCACGCTCACCCGCATATGGCGTGCGGCTCGTGTAGCGTGCGAAACGAACGGGGCGCCCGGACCACGCCATGAACTGGTCAACAACGCGGCTGTCTCCAAACATCAACCGCAGTCGACCCAGCTGATCGTTGACCAGCGCGTTCATCGGGTAAAGAACGAGCGCCCGCACGGCGTGGTCATGACCAAATGCGACGCCGCGGGCCGACGCCTCTTCAGCCAACTTGCTAAGAATCGGTAGTAGGAAGCACTCCGTCTTTCCGGAGCCCGTACCGGTCATCACGACCAGACTGCGCCCCGCCGCCACCTCCTCAAGAGACTGCGTCTGGTGCTTGTACGGAGGGTCGTGGACCACGAGCGGCTTCCTAGACAGGGTTTCCAACATCGCCCTGCTCGCGGGCCCAATGCTGAGCGTGCGCAGAGCCGCGCCGGCCTCATATCGCGGTGTGCTCTCCACGAACGGAATCTGGGCGATGACACCGTCCTTCGTGAGGATCTCACTGCGCTGCCTTATGAGCGTTGGTTCGCTGATGTGGTACGTCGCCTCGATGTAAGAACCGAGCGCGCCGCGCAACTCCGAGACTGTCTCGCTCACCGTGCTCATTGTGACGACTCCGTTGGCTGCGCCCACATTCGGGTCGCATAGAACTCCGCGGCAGCAAATGCGTCGGCGCGCTCGGCGACAAGGTACGTCACCACAGCGCCGGGGCGCCGAACGCGACGGCCCACCGCCGCAAACCGCCGCTCTGCCCATCGGGGCGGTGGCATCGAAACGCCGATCGTCCAGCCCTCACCGTCAGGCTTCACACTCCACCGCGGCGCCAGGTGGCGCTCGGCATCGATCGCAGCTTGTAGCCTCCAGGCCTGGTCAGCGGCGGTATCTCTCGGGTCACCACCCGCGCGGTCGGGGAGGTCAACGAGCCGCCGCGCGAGCCCTGCCTCCAGTTCGACGTAGCACCACGCCGCAGCGCCATAGCGTTGCCCGCGCCGACCCAGAAGCCTCCCGGTGAGCCCGCTTGTAGGGCCCCACCGACCGCGGTAGTAATCGGCGGGTCGATCGGGGCGGATCATCACCAGGTCCTCGACGCCGGCCGCGGTCCCCTGAGCCTTCTCGGCGAGAGCCACGTTGAAGCGGGCACGGTAGGCACTGCAGGGCTCCACGAGAGGCGCGGCGAGCCAAGCCGTCTCTGGAATCGCGATCCAGCCATCGCTCCTCGCGATTCGTTCAAATTCGCGCGCGCCATCGCTGCGGAGCAACCGCGCGTGCCCATTGCGTTCGACCTGCTCCACGAGAACGTCCGGGAGCGGGAGCGGACGATTCGGCAACCCCCCAAGCAGGACCATCGCGCCGCTCGCCAAGGTCACAAACGCGGGCGGGGCGACGCACAGGTATCTCCCGCCGAGGGACTCATCAGCCGCGACCTCAAGGAGGTCACCGTAAGACACGAGCGCATCGATGAGGTCATCGAGGCGTTCGCGGAGCTCCTCTCCACGCTCATCCCAGACCGACCGCATCGGCCGGAGCACGCGCTGCCTGAGTTCCGCGGGTCTGAACCGTGCCACACGCGAGGCCGCCTCACGCAATAGGTGCGCAAGATCCTCGTCGCTCGGTGCCCCGGCATAGGCGAGGTTGAGTTCGACGAGCAGATCGTCCTTGGAAAGTAGCGCTAGCGGCATTGGGGCACCGGTCGGTAGTTCTCTCGCGTGAACACGGCGATGGTCAATGCGACAACGCCACCGCGATCGCAGAACGTCGGAAGTACGCGCGCGAGGACAGGTTCCTCGACAGCGGTCAGGAAGGCGCCGGCATCTTCGGCCAGCGCGATCGCAGCCTCCGCAACCTCCGCTCCCAGACGGACATCTGCGGCGACCGGCCGGCCCATGGCCGCCGCGACGTCGCGGAGCGTGGCGCCGCGGGTTCCTCGCGCCGCGGGTTCCCAGATGGACCGGACCTGCTTGGTCGTGATGTCCTCGAAGGCAGAGGGCCTGCCGAACAGATCACGAGCAACTGGCACAAGCCTCGCGAAGTCGCTCCTCGACCGAGTGAACTGGTAGATGTCATCACCCGCGAGCATCCGCACTAGGAGTTTGCCGAGTCCCTGCATGACGGCCGCTTGCGCGAACGCCGACGACTGAACAGGGATGCCCGCGCTCCTCCACAACCGCGAGATCCCAATGAGGCGACTGACGTCGTCTGCTCGCGCTCGGAGCGCCTCGAAGCGCTGGCCAGCGTACGGGAGAACGGGCCGAGGCATCGGAAACCGCGAGAATGGCCGTGGAGCGACGAGCGCCACAGTCGCCGTGTGGCCCGTACCCCGCGCCACGAAGATGCCTCCAAGGGCCTGCTCGGAGAGTTCGTAAGGGAGTTTGACAGGGCGGGGTCCTGCCGCTGGATTTGCGAACTCAGACAGGGACACGTCGAGGTCGGCAGAGATCTCTCCCTCGAACGCGAGGGCTACCCTCTCACCGCTGAGGCGCCAAGCGAAGGGCGGACGCGTCCGCTCAAACACCCGTCGGTGGAGGCCGAACTCGAGGGCGTCGATGCTCAGTTCCACGCGCACTGCGGTGCCCGCTGCGACCTGAAGGCGATGCTTGTCGTCCTCACGCTCCATCGCGGTGCTTAGCGCCCGAGTCCAGGCGGCCTCGGTGACAGGGAACGCGAGGTCGGTGAGGTTGAGATCGGTTCGCTCCTCGGTAACCGAAACGAGCGACACGGTCGCCTCGACTGGATGACCCACGGGACCGCGTGCGACGAGGAGAATGTCTCCGTTCAACGCACCTTGCACAACGTCTGCAACGCTCCGGCGCTGGACTTCGACGACGACCCCGAGGGCCGCCAGGAGAGCGCCAGGGGCTCTCGTCGGGCGCACGGTGACGTTCAACTCGGTGTTGAGGGTCTTCCCGTCAGCGGTGGAACCGCTCAACCGGAGCCGATACTCTCCGACCGGTAGTTGGCCGAGGGACAGGAACAGTGGCGTGTTACGAGGCGGTGGAGATTCGAGGCGGATCGACTCTGGGCCGATCGACATCTCGAGGGCCTGCAGCGGGAGTGATGTGGACACTCCCAACCGTGGCGTGTCCCCGTCAATCCAGACGCCGTGACCGTCTGTCCACTCCGCGGCGGCGCGGCCCGCTGGCCACACCTCGAAATGCTGTGTCACGTCGACGCGCAGCGCGCGAGCGAGCGCCTCCCACCCGGGACCGACCGCGCTTGGTGTTCTAAACGCGATGCCCTCACCGCCTGCGACGCGCGCACGCGCCGCGCCAGGCACCTGCGGGAGAGTGCTGCTCCGCGGCCCGACGGCTACAAACTCAGCGGGGAACGAAAGCGATGTGGCTCGGCGACCGACGCCATCTGACGCGATGCGGAAGAGCCAAGGGGTCGGTGGCGTAATGAGCGGATCGATCACTCGGCGCAGCGCGTCGGTTGCGGCGTCCAACTCGAGGAGTTGCCGACCGCCTTGGATCGAAGCGAGTCGTCGGGGCGGTTGCGCCGCGAGCGCACTCCCCGCCGGGCGCCACGTTTGCTCGCCCGTGATTCGCCATCGAGCAGACCGGAGGTCGTTACCGAGACGCGGCACCTCGGAGAGAGACTCCAGCGACGGGAGCGAGACGTATGGGACCCATTCACCGCTCAACTGACGAAGTTCATAGTTGGCGCGAATTGCGCTCTCTTGCGACGATGCCGA
This sequence comes from Myxococcaceae bacterium, assembly GCA_028287085.1. Classification (GTDB taxonomy): domain Bacteria; phylum Myxococcota_A; class Polyangia; order Polyangiales; genus SCUS01. Next base: position 12,933 of record JAQBQI010000114.1, on the reverse strand, counting down.
TGAGGACGGGTTGCCCGCGGTGAGCCCATGAGGGCTGCGGATGACGCCATCGATGTGCGTGCGGATCCGCCCGATCGCGCCCGTCACGTAAGCGTCCACCTTCGCGATGTCAGCGAGGATGCGCTCAACCGTGGCGCGGGAGACGTACCTCTCGTCCTCTACTCGGGGGTCCAACAATGCAGCCGCAAGGCGCCCCAATACGTGTGCGGGTTCACCGCTGATGTGAGCTAAACGCCCGTGCTCGACGTACCCCAGTAACCGCCCCTCGAGCGCGCTCGGCTCTGCGAGGAGTTGCGCGGCGCTGTACGCCGATGTGTCCTGTACGAACTCGCGCATTGCGCGCGCGAAATGCAACCGCATGTCCGCGGGCAGCAGCGCATTCGTGATCGGCCAGCCGATAATGGTCGGCCCAGCACCAGGAAACCGATCAGCCGGCGGCGAAATCCCGCCGTAGCGGGTGTGGAATGCCTTGAAGAAGTCGCGAATCAACGACCGCTGGGCGTTTGTGTCACCCCACCGCGGCATCCCACGCTTGAACCGGGTCCAGTATTCGCCGACGTGCCCCTGTCTGCCAAACTCGTAGCCGTACTCGGTGGCGTACACGATCCACGGGAGCCAGTCCGCGTGCATGATGACCTCCCTGCTCACGTCCCGCTTGAGTTCGGCAAGCTCCGTCAAGGTTAGCCCGTGCTCGATCGCGAACACCGGACTGTCCCCGCGCGCCTTCTTCAGAGCGGCGTACCGGTCGTGCAACCGACCGTTCCACGTAGCGAGACTCATCGCGCCCCCAACCTCATGCCCATGATCGTATAGGCAACGAACGCCCCTGTCGATAGCTACGTTCGCCCCTCCATGAGGCGCTGCGCGGAGCGCCCCAACCAGTTCACGAGAGAGCACCTCGCGTCGCGCTCGCCGACCAATCAACAGAGGGTGTCGAGTCGCTCGCCTCGGATCGTCGCAGCCACCCCGCCTCCGTGCGGGAGGGGCGCGACGTTGCCTGTCTCACGCAGCCGGCGGAGCCAGTTCTCGATCGTGTTCTTGGCCACGTGGAACACGTCCGCCAACTCGCGGATCGAGCCTTCGCCGGCCTGATGGGCTGCGACCACGCGTTCCCGGAGATCCATGCTGTAGAGGCTCATCGTCGAGCTCCAGATGGAAGTCTCCCGCCGAGCCGCGCGAGGGCAAGTTCGTGCCAGGTTCAGCTAGGAACCCCCCTAGGCACTCTGGTCTACGGCGGTAGAGGTCAATCCTGGACGTGGGGGTCGTTCGGCGGGTGAGCAGTGGGAGCAAGCGCTTCATGGACGGCGGGGTGCTCCTCCGAAGTCACATTCTGGAAGTGCACATCTCCCTGCGGTGCCGACCCATCGACCCTCGCACCAGGCCGTGAGATATCGTGACTACTACTATTACCCGTTGAGGTCGACAAACTCGACTGTCCACCGGGCCCAACATCGCTTCTCACATCCACTTCCGGCGACCCTGTTGCGGTGCTGCCGACCGGATGACTTGACCGCTGGTAATCGTGCTGAAAGTGCCGCGCGATCAAAAAAACCAAAGGCCCAACGACGAACAGAAGAACGAACGCGTTCCTTACAGCATTCGCCGCCGCCGCAAGGCGCGATGCATCACGATTGAATATCGGGTAGTTTTTGATGGAGTATTCGATCATCTTACCAGCGAGTGCGCGCTTCGTAGGTGCGAGCGCGTCCTCGGGACCGAGCACGCTATAAAACGTCTGACCTCCCAAACTGGAAAGGGCAAGAGTTATCGACCTCAACAAGAATGACGTCCCGGTCAACCAGATCGCGCCAAGCACGCCCAGCCATAGTGAACCGAGGTGAAATTCATCCCGAGCAAGTACCGGCAACATAATTCCAGACGTGAACGTTCCCACCAACCCAACCGCCGCAAAATAAATAGGGACTTGTCTCTCCCTGCGCTCGCGGCCAGAGAACTCGAAATCGTAAACTCGTTTTGCCACCTCGAAGGCAACATCCTCCGACGTTGAATCCGAGCTCTGTCCCACCTCCCCCGTCACCCTTGCCCTCATTTCTTCGTATCCCAAATCAATCGACCTATCGGTGTCTGACTGACGCGGAATCGTGAGCAAATCTCGAAGCAGAAACTCTTTCATTCCAGACCCCTCGGGCGTGCGTACGTGGAAACCCACCTCGAATCCTTCATAGGCGCGAGGTTGATCCAAATGACATGAATAAGCCATTAGTCCGCATTGACACCACCGGATGGCACCAACGAAAGATTCTTCGGCTGACCGCAAGAAATGAGCAAATCCGCGAGCGCGTCGGTAAGCGGATAATTTGTTGCCTGCTCGATCCACCCCCACTGCCCAGAGGGATTCAACTCAAGGAAATACATCTCTCCTTCATATTCTATCGCATCGATCGCAGCGTAGTGAAGTCCTAGCATCCGTACTAACGTAAGACATTGCCTACGGACCTCATCAGAAACCGTTCCTCTTACGATACTGACGCACTCGGGATGCGCAGCGTGAACATCAACACTCGTGTCTGAACGAGTCCAGCAAATTCTCGCAGGAAACACCTGACCACCGACAATCGTTAGACGCCACTCTTGCCCTGGAACAATCGTCTGATAAATCGCAGGACATGCCCGAATTGACTCATCATCGAGATGCTCATCCCTTAATCTTGTGGCCTGAAGCATTTGCACAACGGTCTCATCACGAAGTGCTGAGGAGAGCAGTGGCTTAAATAAGGCAATGCGCCCAGAAGACACCACGTCCCGCACTACGGCAGCATTGTTTGCAACGACTGTCTCCGGAACGCGGAATCCAGCCTCTTGCGCGTAAACAAGTTGCACAAGCTTGTTCTCTCCAGTCCGAACGCGTTCTGGACGGTTCAGCCAAAACACATCACAGAGCATCGACCATCCTTCCAAGAAAGCCATCGAATCACGACATACTATGGCCCTCCAGTCAGGAGCGATTCCGGCTGTCTGAAGATCGGGCCACCGTCGAAACCACACAGCGCTAATGTCAGCGGATCGTAGGACATCGCTACCCATACGAAACGACCAACTCTTGTCCCGGACCCGGAAATCAGCCTCAATGCCAAGCGGAAACATTTCCGCATTGAGTCGCACAACAGCGGCACCCTTCGATCGGAGCTTCAATAGCAGAAGGTCAGCGGCGAGGTCCGTCTGCGAAGTAAGAAGGACGATCCGCTTCAACGACATTAGTCCTCACCGCCGCCCGGGTGCCCCACCTTCGTTTTCAGCCACACGGCGCACTCGGGACGTAGCGCCGCCGGCTCTCCAATGTCGCCGTCGAACCAGCGACTGAGTCCCATCTGCTCGTCGTACACAAACGGCGATTTCGTGACGGGAATGGGGCGAACTGCATGTTTGAGGATCGGAGTGATGAATGATGGGGTCGTGCCGGTGCTCATGAGGTGAGGGTATCTGACCCCTTGCGGACGTCAACCCCCGTCCTAGTCCCCCGACCGGGTGAAGGTGTGGCCGGGAGTCGCTTGCGCGAAGCGCTTTCGGGTGGTTTCTCTGGGGGATGAGCCCGCAAGAGACAGCGCGGCCTGGGCCGCAGGGAGTCTGACTCTCGACGAAGGAGCGAGCGCGGTTGGACGAGATGATGCGACGGGGGCACCCCGCCGTCCGTGTCCTCAAGCACGCCCGCGTCCTCCAACTGCTCGACCGGGGTGATGGCACCACCGCGGTGGCCGATGCCGTCGTCGTCAGCATCGAGACGGTCCGGCGGATCGCCCGCCGGTACGCCACCGCCGGCTTGGAGCGAGCGCTCTTCGAGGCCCCGCGGCCGGGGGCAGCGCGCCGCCTCACGGAGCGGCGGGCCACGGCCATCGTGGCGATGGTCTGCGCGACACCTCCTGAAGGATTCCGGCGGTGGAGCGTTCGCCTGATCACCCGCGAGGCGGTCCGCCGCAAACTCATCCCCGCGGTCGGCCGCGAGACCATGCGGCGCCTCCTGGAGACCCACGACTTGAAGCCGTGGTGGGAGAAAAAGTTTGTGCGTGCCCGCGCTCACGCCGGCGTTCGTGGCGCGCATGGAGGACCTCCTCGACCTGTATGAGCGGCCGCTCGATCCGTGCGAGCCGGTGGTGACGCTCGACGAGCGGCCGGTCCAGTTGCTGGAACATGCCCGTCGCCCTCAGCCTGCGAGGCCAGGTCGGCCGGCGCGCCGGGACTACGAGTACATCCGTTGCGGGACGGCCAACGTGTTCTGTGCGGTCGAGCCGAACGCGGGCGCCACTTCTTGGAGGCCACCCCGGACCGCAAGTCGCCGGCGTTCGCCGCGATGCTCTAAGCAGGACCTCAGAAGTTCTTTCCCACCCGACGCCGTGGCTTGAGAAGTTGTCGCAACCCGCGCGGCTTCGTCATCCGCGTGAGGAGCCGACGCGTCGTCTCGGCGAAGTCCTCGCGCTGCGTGACCAACATCTCGGAGAAGTAGTCGTCCTTGAGGTGGTGCCAGAGGTTCTCGATGTCGTTGAGCTGCTCCGAGGAGTAGGGCGGCAGCCAGATCATCACGACCCCTGGGAACGCGCGCCACACCGCGACCGTCGAGCGCTTCGAGGTCTGCGCCGAACCGTTGTCGCTCACCAACACGATGAATCGGCCCGTCCGCCGCGCTCGCCGCCGAAGCGTCTCCAGCACCGGCAGGAACAGGTCCGTGCGCACGCCGCCTCGATCCAACGCGAAGCGGAAGGGGCCGTCCGGCCACCGGTAGGCGCCGAACACGGAGACGCGCACGTTGCTGCCGGGCGTGTTCACGCGCTTCGGCCGTCCGCGACGCCTCCACGCGTGAGTGACCTGCGGCAGCAGCGAGAAGGTCACCCCGTCGCAGTACCAGAGCTCGTACGGGCAGCCGGGCGCAAGGGCCCCCTTTTGAGGCGCTTGAGCTGACGATGGGCGCGGGCGATCGCGGTGGGATCCTGGAGGTTGCGCAGGGTGCGCTTGGTGCGGCGCCAGACGAACTCCTGCCCGTGCAGCAGCCGCAGCAGCTGCGAGGTCGAGAGCCGCACGCCCGACACCGTCGCCATGTGCGCCCCCAGGCGTGGTGCGGTCCATCGCGCGAAGGCGTAGCCCAAGGTGCGCGGGTCGCGTTCGACGACGCGTCGCAGGGTCGCCCGGTAGGAGGCGTCCGCGAGGGGCGGTCGCCCGGAGCGAGGGCGATCGGACAGGCCCGCCAGGCCCCGCTCACGCCAGCGCGTGCGGGTGTTGGTCACCGTGCGGCGGGTCACGCCGAGCGTCCGCGCGATCAGCTCCCCGCCGCTGCCCTCGGCACTCATCAAGATCACGGTCGCGCGCAGTCGAGCGCGGGCGTCGTCCACCGAACCCTGCACGATCGCCTGGAGGCGTCGGCGTTGGGCGGCGGTCACTCGAATCAGGTCGTCGTGGCCCATCGAGCGGAAGGATGCCGCAGATCAACCCGAGGGGGTGGGAAAGAACTTCTGCCGTCCTGCTTAGCGGATCGCGTCGGCGTACCCGCGAGCGCGCACGATCGACCTCGTGGTGGACAACCTCAGTACCCACACGGAGAAGGCGTGCGTCACGACGTTCGGGCCGCGCGCCGGCGCGTGGCTCTGGCGTCGCTTCACGGTCCACTACACGCCGACCCACGGCAGTTGGCTCAACCAGGCCGAGATCGAGATCAGCCTGTTCTCTCGACAGGCGCTGGGGCGCGACCGCATCGCCACGCTCGACGCCCTGCGCCGGCGCGCACAGGCGTGGGAGCGTGAGGCCAACCGGCTCGCGCTCAAGATCCGATGGCGGTTCACGACCGCGCGAGCGCGGGCGAAGTTCGGCTACGACCCCCACACCTTCATGCGGTCGCGAGACTAGCACTACTGCGTCAGGTTGAGTTTGGGGCTTCCAGCGCGTGTGGTGCGTGAGGTTCGAGGTCGTGCCCGCAGGTCGGGCACCGCGGGAGCCAGAGCGCGATCGTCGTCCTCGCGAACGCGAGGCGCAGCGACGGGATCGAGTCGGCCACGTGCCGTGCGGGACGATCGACGCTTCGGACGAGCGGCCGAACCGCGGGCCGCTCCGGGGGGGAAAGCCATGCATCGTTCGGCGACGAGCACGGCGTACGCGCAGAGCACGACGCTCATGTGATGGTGCCAGCCGGGCCAACTTCGACCCTCGTAGTGATCGAAGCCGACCTCCCCCTTCAGGTCTTCGTAGAGCCGCTCCGTGCGCCAGCGATCCTTCAGGCGGCGCACCAGTTCCTTCTTCCTGGTCCTCTCCGGCAGGTCGCTCACGAAGAACCGCTTGTCGCGTCCGTGAGCGCCTGGGCTGCGACCTGCCATCGAGCGCGCCACAGGCGCACCGCTTCGACGCCGAGACCGACCGCTCGACCCATCGCCGCGTTGCGCGCACCGTCGGCGGCCATCACGAGGATCCGAGCACGCTGTCCGCGGTCTTGCGGACCTTTGCGCTGCCGGACCCAGCGCTCCAGCACCGCACGCTGGGCGGGCGTCAGCGAGACATCGACCGTTGGCTTCGGGCCACTTATGGCCAGGAGCTCTCTCACGGCCCGCGACGACGTCAACCCCAACCGCTGGGCACCTTCGGCCGGCGTGAACTAGGCAAGATCCGAATCCGAGGTGCGCGTGCTGATGAGCAGGGCGAGGACGGCCGCGATGAGAGCGAAATGCCCTATTCCTGCTGCCAGGACTGGGGTAAGATCGCCACAGGAAGCACGGGCGAATCCGTGCGCACGGCAGTGATTGAGGCCCAACGTACCGCGGAATCCAACTACGACACCTTCGTGCGGCGCCTCGAGAAAACAGCGGTACCCCTGCCGCTCGAGAAGTCGTGCGAAGCGTCGTTGAGTGAACTTCAGACGGGTTTGGAGGTACTATGAGTGACGGACTTCGACGCGCTATTGCGATGTGGACTGCCAATGAGAACTGTAGCCTTCTGGCGGGGGTCGTGATCGTCAAGCGACGCTCACCGTCGGTCAACGCCCTTCCTGTACGGATCCGGTATCAACAAGACCGTGTTGGCGTTAAAATGACCCACTTGCGTCTGCGATCCTCACGCAGGTGTCGTTCCTCCGCTGCTGTGAGGTCATTGTGACGAAAGATATCGAGATCATGGTACGCGAAGCATTAGCGAGCGCCTACGGAGAAGGCTCGGATACACAATATCAAGTCGGCTTTGCTGGCGAGGGCGAGAGGAAGAGCCAGTACATCATTGACCATCTTCAGAGGCAGGCTGCAATCGGGCCTCTTCGTCTTGAGCAGCTCGGATATCTTTCGATTGGTGGCGCGGACGGATCCGAGATTGAGGCAGTCTTCGCCAGTACCGCCATTTCGAGGGCTGTACTCCTCGAACATAGCCAGGAAGCAGCCGCGGTCGCGCGCTCGAAAGCCGTAGTCTTAAAGCGAGCCGGCAAAGAATTGGTGGTGCTGCAGGGAGACGCTACCGCCACGATCGACGACTGCCTAGTCGTTTTGGATGGCTGGCGTTGCGAGGGGCTAATAAGTGGTCTCGTTTGTTCAGCGCAAGGTGTACTGCACGAGCTTTCGCGGCGCAGCAAAGGTTTCGACCTGCATGTCTTTATCGGCAAACTGTTTCGAAACCCTGAGTGGCAGACCTGCGCTTTCTATTCTCGCGAACCTTGTGTTCCGGAGGGATGGCCGAGGGAAGTACAAATAAAGCTCCCGGCGCTGAACAACGATCTGCTGGTCCGATTCGCACGATACGTGCGGGACCGTCTCAGCATGGAGGGAGATCCGCAAGCCATTGCGAATGGATGGGTTGTGATGCCGTCAGTTCTGGCGATTGAGACACTTCACAAACTCGTTCGCAACCATAGCCTTGCAAGGACCGGCCACGAACTGGGGGAACAACTGACGGAATTCGACCCCCTCGAAGTGAAGAAGCGTCTTGAGAATAGCGTGGCTGGCATGAGAGTGACGGTCGAAAGAGTGGCGACCATTGGCTTCAAGAACGCCCTGGAGCAGCACAAAGTCGAATACAGCTCCGTCGATCTCAAACCACTGTCTTTACCAAGAACTCACTCCGAAATAATCGGTTTTGCATGCACTTATCCTCAACAGGCGCCGCCTGTGCAGGCGGGTGTCCCAGAGATCCAGCGTGCGGCAACCCCTGTTGATCTCGCGGGCACCGACGTAGACAGAATCTTCCAAGGGGAGGTATCGCCAAACGGAGTTCTGCGATGGATGTCGCAGTTTTCTCCCGGCGATCGTCCAGTCATCAATGAAATTCTGCGGAGTTTCAACTATTACGGCCAAGCCCGACTCGAGGAACTTTGCAAGGCGTTGCACGTCGAGATTCTTGATCGAACCATAGGCTTCAAAGTCATGTATGTCGGCTTTGGAGGTGCAGCCAAATCCGGGCCCGGAGTTGCTTACAACTTCAGGCGCGCCAATGGTCTTCCGGGGGACGCCTTTCTCGAGGAAGGTGCGTTGCCTTTTCATGGCGAAAATACCATACTTGTTTTTCTCGACGACATTGTTGCGACTGGCCATCAAGCAGCCAAGCACTGGGAGGAGTTGCGCTTCTTGGGCAAGATCACGCCCGGAACGCGGGTGCTGCTTGCGACGCTTGTCGCAACGGATGCAGGCCTGCGTTATGTGCAGGAGCATTCCGAACTCGAACCTTGCTGCGCCGACCGAATTCGCTCTGAGGGCAATCCTTTGCTGACTGGAGCGGGAAAGGATCGCTTTGCCGAAGTCGGATCGCTTTACGGACGGAGGATTGAGCCAAGGGCCCCTCTAGGCTACGAGGGCAGTTGCTTATTGGTTGGCTTTAGGCATGCTACACCGGACAATACGCTACCGATTTTCTGGCGCCGTACCGCGCTTTGGGAACCGCTCTTGCTTCAGAGCGGAAGTAGCCGTATCGCGACCGATGACTAGGGCATGTCCCGAAGTTTGTCGAAGTAGGGAGCGCGGTCGTCCACCGCCCTTCACTGATCTGTATGTGCGGGACTACCGCACGCCGGAGCCGTAGCTGGCCTACTTCCCACCGCTATCTTCGCGGGCGCAGGATCCATTGCTCGTCGGATTCATCGGTACTACGAGATCGATTGGCCAATCAACGCGCGCTGTTGATGGCGATAGCGAATCGCCGTTTTCGCGAGGATCTCGAGGGTCCCGACACCGCTGCCGGACTGCGATGGAGTCCGGGGGTCGGTCCGGAGAGAACTTGAAGTCCCGGGAGTTTCTACCTCCCGAGCCGTCGGTCTCCTGAGCGCTGCCGTGCGGTGACACCCCATGGTTGCACAGTCGGTCGCGTCCGCTCCCACCCGGTCGGACGTCCCAGGGGTCGCGCTCGACCTCTCGTTGTTCATCTCGCTGTTCCGCTACTTGGAGCCAACTGCGGTACTCTGTTGGTCGTCTGCTTCGCCATGATCGCGGCCAGTGGACAGGTCTTCCGGTTGTCACCACCAAGAGTACCTTCGCCCGCATCGAGACGCTACCGCCGCTGTGGAGTGTCTCCGTGTCCGACCTACGAACTATTGCGACGAGTCCACCTCGATGCTCAGGAGTTGATCAAGTTGATCGAGCAGCGTCGCGACCAGCACCCGCTTGTTCTCCCGGTTCGCCTTTCGCACTGCCATCGCCAACTGCCGGAGCCTTGTTACAGCGCTTGTTACAGCTGTAACAAACTCATCCTCCAAGACATTGTCTGACCCCGCCCAACCTTCCCGGCGCCTCCACCACTCGCCTTGTTTCGCGGGATTTCGCTTGTTTTCAAGGGTTTCTGGCCCCCTTCGACTCCCGGCGCCTCCACCCTTCGGACCCCTTGTTTCCAAGCGTTTCGACGCTGACTGTAGCAAGGGGTGTAGCAAGCCCGACCGGGGTCCCGGCCGGGCTTGTTGCATTTCGGGCTCCCTCGCCGATGGACCGAACCCCGCGACGGCAGGTCGGTCTGTTGCGGTCAGGAGCGCGAGGCCAGGAGGTCGAGTTCGAGGCTGTCGAAGTTCGTCTCCTGGCGACGGCGCCACGTGAGGCGTAGGCCCCCGCGCTCCTTCTTGCCCGAGGAGGGCGGCGCGGCCCTCAACGGGAAGCCGGCCGCCGGCAGCACCCGCTCGAGCAGCGCGCGAAAGCGACGGTTGTCGTAGCGGGGAAGGACCGCGCCGTCGTCGCCGACGTAGCCCAGCTCCCTGCCCCTGCTCAGGAGGTAGGGGTCGTCACCGAGCGTCCAGCTGTGTAGCCGGTACGACACACTCGCGAGGACGCCATCCAGGACACAGACGGACAGCTGGTGGTTGAAGTGGTCATTCACGTCGAGCAGCGGCTCGGCGTCGCGGAGGTCCATCGGGTCGGCGCACCGCTGCTCGGCGCCCAGGATGGTCGCCCAGTCGTCGACGAGGTCGCCGACGAGGTCGCCGAGGGTCGCGGCCGGGGCGCCGAGCGGGATCTGGAACGGCACTGCCCCGCTCAGCCAGGAGACGACCGCGTCGACGTCGGGGGCGAAGGTGAAGACCTCGCCGTCGTCCCGCGAGACCGCGCCGAGGGTGTCGCGCACGACGCGCAACGCCTCGAGGTCGAAGGCTCGAGGCGCCGAAGCAGGAGGAGCAGCCTTGCGAGTCGCCATCGGCGCGAGACGAACACGGGGCGACGTCGAGCGTCCAGTGGAGACCCGGTCGCAGGCCTACGGCACCGGGAAGAGCCGGTCGACGAAGGGCGTGCGAAACACCCCCGTCGGGTCGGTGCGGGCGAGCAGCGCCGCGAAGCGTTCGTAGGTCTCGGGATACATCGCGCGCACTTCGGCGGGCGTCGCGTGGAAGATCTTGCCCCAGTGGGGTCGGCCGCCGTAGCCCTTCATCAGCGCCTCGAAGGCCGCGAAGGCCCGCTCGACGCGCTCGCCGCCGCCCGCCTGCATCAACCCGATGAAGCAGCTCGCCCGGCCGTACGCGGGGCTCATCCACAGCTCGTCGCCGCGCGTGAAGCGCACGCCGATCGGGAAGTTGAGGCGCAGCCCCTCGCGCTCGATCAGGGCTCGCAGCGCGCCCATCGCCTCGGCCGTCCGCTCGATCGGGATCGCGTACTCCGACTCGACGTAGCGCGGCGGCAGCGGCGTGTTGAGCACCAGGTCGCTCCGGTCGACGCGCGCACCCGACTTGTAGACGGCGCCGCGCGCGAGCCGGTTGAGCGTCGGAATCGCGCCGGGGATCGCGTCGCCCAGGGCCAGCAGCGCCCCGAAGGCCGCGTTCTCCCCGCGCCGCACGGCCGGCGGACCCGGCGGGCTCGGTCGCGGGAGCGCCGTGGCCACCCGGTTGCGCTCGATGAGCAGCGCCTCGTCGGTGTGCGGGAGCCAGAAGAATTGCGCGTGGTCGTTGCGCGCCACCGTCGCCAGCGTCGCGGCGCCGAAGGCCTCGCCGAAGGGCAGCACCGTCGTCCGCTCCGCGAGGTCGAAGGCCCGCTCGCACGCGACCGTCACGCCGGCCACCACGCCGAAGGCGCCGAAGCCCACCCGCGCCGCCGCGAAGAGCTCGGGCGCGCTCTCGGCCCGCAGGTCGCGGGCCTCACCGTCGGCCGTCACCAGGGTCATCGCCACGACCTGCGTGGCCATGATCCCGAAGCGCACCCCGGAGCCGTGGGTGCCCGTCGCGATCGCGCCGGCCAGGGTCTGCTCGGAGATCGAGCCGAGGTTCTCCAGCGCCAGCCCGGCGGCGGTGAGGGCCCGGTTGACCTCGTTCAGCCGCGCGCCCCCCTGGGCGCTCGCGCGCCTCGCGGCGACGTCGACCGTCACCCCGCGGAGGCGGTCGAGCACGATCGCGCAGCCGTCGGTGCGGTGGGCGTCCGACCACGAGTGGCCCGCGCCGAAGACCTTCACCCGCGCGCCGTCCGCCGCCGCCCGCCCGATCGCCGCGCGCAGCTCGTCGAGCGAGGCGGGGCGCTCGATCGTCGCCGGCGCGAAGGACTTCGAGCGCGCCCAGTTGCGGAGGATCTCGGGCCGATCGGGGTGCGGGGCGTCGCTCACGGGCACTCGCAGCCCGCCGCCCCGCAGCCGGACAGTCGCACGCGCAGCGTGTAGTCCCCCTCGTCGTCGAAGGCCGTCGAGCCGTCGACCACCACCACGATCCAGCCGTCGCGCGGGGCGACGTAGGTCTGCGCCGTCGAGTTCACGTGATGGCGACACCACCGGTCGCCACTGCAGGTGACCGTGCCGCAGTCGCCACCCTGGTAGAGCTTGAGGGTCGCGTCCCAGGACGAGTTGACGCACCCGTCACCCCGCGTGACGGCGGCGGAGACCATCTCGCCGGCGCGCACCCAGAGGCGATAGCTGTGGTCGGCCCCGGCGTCCCAGTCGCAGTCGTCGAAGCGGTTCGACGCGCTGCAGGTGTCGCTCGCGATCGTGAAGCCCGCGGCGCTCGACGCGCTTCGCCGCCCGATGACCCGCGCGCCCGTGCAGCGGTCGCGGTTCTGCGTCCCGTCCGCGCAGGCGTCGGCGGGGAGCGCGCAGAACGCCACGCCCACGCACGCGCCCGCCGCCGAGCACAGGTCGCGGTTGGTCATCGCGTTGCCGTCATCGCAGGCCGCGCCCGGGTGCGGCGTCACCGCGCAGGTCGCCGTGCCCGCGCAGGCGCGCGTGGCGCAGACGTCGCTCGCGCAGGTCACCGCGGTGCCGCCGCACGCGCCCGCGGTGCACGCGTCGGAGTGGGTGCACGCGTTGCCGTCGTCGCACCGGGTGCCGGTGCGCCACTGCCAGGTGCCTCCGTCGTTGGTGCAGAGCCACGCCTGCCCGCCGCAGGAGACCGCGCGGCAGAGCGAGTGGGAGCCCGCATCGCAGGCGAACTCGGCGCCCCCGCCGCAGAGCCCGCTCGAGCCGGCCGCGCCGCAGCCCTGGCACGCGCGCATCGTCCGCAGGAGGTTGGCGTCGCAGCGGTCGGCGCAGAGGCCCGCCGTGGTGCGGCACCCCGCCGCCGGGTCGCAGCCCCCGACGCAG